>NZ_JAUQTZ010000005.1:0-87422 GCF_059803845.1 Rhizobium sp. UFLA01-1127
GGCGGCGCTGCAAGCCGATCTGCAGCGGGAAATCTCCAAGGCCGCCGAGCTTGGTGCGGAGGGTAATACTCTGATCCGTGAGATCGCCGAGGTTGACGAGGAGTTGCGTGTCGCGATTGAGCAGGCGGAACAGTCTCATGATGACCGCAAGACGCCGAAGCCCGCTGATGCGCCGATTGTTGAGGTCGGGACAAATAACAGTGAAAATCTTGGGCCTGAAGAGGAGTTCGGCCGTCGTTCCTCGGAACTGGAACGTGATCATGGTGCTGTTCATCCGGATCGCACGCCCGGAGAACAGACCGGACCAAGTGATGGGATCGGGATCGAGTTGGCGCGACAGCATGTCCGGCGACCTGAGCAGTTGCAGGGTGAGATCGACGACCGACGAGAGCAGGAGGGCGACGAGCGCGAGCAATAGGAGTTGGCGCGATGCGGCGGAATGAGTGGTAAGGGGTCAGGAAACGAGCAGGAGGGTGCCTGAAGGTTTTGTCGCGTTCGGCGCCACGATGATTTGGGTCGTAATGGCGATCGCGATCATTGATTATCGTCTGATGGCGACTTGGATAGCAGGGTGATACCGCTCATGGTCAACTTGGACTTGCCGCCTTCGGGAACGAACTGAAGATCGACACCGGTATCGCAAATTGCCCCTCTCCAAACGCCAGGAGCTGATCCCCGGTGTATATCACCAAGCCTAAGAAGTTC
Organism: Rhizobium sp. UFLA01-1127; assembly: GCF_059803845.1. Taxonomy (NCBI): domain Bacteria; kingdom Pseudomonadati; phylum Pseudomonadota; class Alphaproteobacteria; order Hyphomicrobiales; family Rhizobiaceae; genus Rhizobium; species Rhizobium sp. UFLA01-1127. Next base: position 706 of record NZ_JAUQTZ010000005.1, read on the forward strand.
CATTTGGCGGCGGGGCCGCTCCTGAAGATATCGAAATTGTTGAAGTCGGCACGGGAAACGGTCGAGGAGGCTTTCATCTCGAATCCCACGACAACGTTTCCACTTTCCGCCACTATATCTACTTCCCGTCCTCTCCGGTCTCGCCAATGATAGAGACGCCATTCATCGCGCTGCAGGGAGACACATTTCAGCAACTCAGTGAACACGTAGGTTTCGAAAAGTGCACCTAAAGGGGTCTGATCTTTTCCGAGCGCGAAATCGCCTGCCGCCAATCCGCGCAAGGCAGCAGCAATTCCCGTATCGATCAAGTGGCACTTTGGTTGCTTGATATCACGACCGGCCTCGCCGGACGTCCAGGCTGGTAATCTGACGACAAGCGACAGGCGTTCCAGGATATCGACATATTCCCCTACGACCTGCCTTGTGAGGCCAACCTTGTCGCCAAGGTCGGTCATGTTAAGCTCGTTTCCAGTTCTGATGGCAAGTTGATTTATTAACCGGCGCATCGAGTCGGGCCGTCTTATCTTCATGATGTCCGCGACATCCCGGTCCACGATGGTGTCGATATACTCTCTGTATCTGCGTTGACGAGAGCGTTCCGATAAGGGCCGGATTTCCGGATAACCGCCGCGAATGATGCGATCGATCACCTCGATCTTCGATATGCTCCGGCAGGGGGGCAGCGCATTCTGGTCACCACTCTTCCTGGCCCAATCCAGTATCAAGCATGGACCGGCATCATCGATCTCCGCTGAGCTTAAGGGTAGCATCTTGAGTGTCTGAACTCTGCCCGCAAGAGAATCGAGCACATCTGCGGAAACGAAAACATTCGACGAGCCAGTCAGGAGGAATTGACCCATCCTGCGATCAGCGTCGACAACGCGCTTTATTGTGAGCGCAATCTTCTTTGAACGCTGAACTTCATCAATGATGATGGGCTCGTCGTTCGCGGCCGTGATCAAGACTTGCATCTGGCCTTGTGGGTCGGCTTCTATCGCAGCAAGAACATTTTCATCGTCGAACGACACGAAATGGCCACTTCCCAGCATATCACGCACGAGGGTCGTCTTGCCGATTTGGCGTGGGCCGATCAGGTTAACGACCCGCGCGCTTTCAAGTGCAAGCTCTAACTCCGACTTTATTGTCGTTCATATAAGCCGTCGGCCATGGCGATTTCCTGAACCAAGAAAAAAGCAAGATTAATCAGACGATTAGATCTTTGGGGTTGGGGCGGAATGTTAATCACGAGCTTGGCGGAATGTCAATTTAAAATTCGGCAAAACGTTAATTGGCAATATGGCGAAATGTTAATTAGAAAAGCGGAAAAACGTTAATTTGCAATGTCGTCACAGAAACGCTGAGTCAGTGAATTGGGCATAGAGGCGATGGAATGAAGAGCCCCGCCGTTAGCCACAGCGCCATCCAGACATACGATGCCATTCGCCCTGTATTCGGCTCGCCTGACAGAAGTGCACGTTATTGTGGACATACGTATCAATGATGAAAACAGAAAGGCGCGGTCGTGCCTGGTGCGTCCCGGGGAATAAACGCCAAGCTATTTTATGAGTTCACGCCGGAGTCCAATCCAAATTCTTCCGGATCGGGAATGGTTTGTGCCAGGATATCCTGAATGCTTCGCCGTTGGCGCCCCGGCATGTCGGGCGACGCCGCAAGTGACGACGCGACAGCCGCCTTCAGCCTTCGCGCGGAGCTTGCAACACCTGTCTCAGGAACATTCATGCTCGATGGCGTTTCCGTCGTTAACTTCCCTTGCTGCTTGGCAGTGGCTGTTCGCCTAATGGCACGCGCCACCTTCTTCGGTGTCTTCTCGACGATCGTTTGCGTACCGTTGAGTTCTCTCGACTTCTCCGTGCCACCGCTTCCATCGCCGTCGGATGATGTCCTCCCATAGCTGTACATAAGTGCAGGAACAGGCATGGCCTGGATAAATTCGACGACAGGGATCTCCTCGCGATGCGAGCGCGCGATTTCGGCGGCGCTCTTGTAAGGCTCCATTGCATAATAACGCAGCTTGTTGGCGAAGATCGGTCGCTGGCCTTCGATCAGCAGAATCATCCTATCCTCGGGCATCTGCCGAACCTCTTGCGGCATCATCAGGTCGCGCTCGCGAATTTGCTCCACCCTGGTCCGGCGTGGGATGCCCATCAGTTCCAGCGTACGCGATTCCGACTGATAGCGAATGGTGCGCTTACCCAGCGCTCTCGAGGCGTACTCCGCCGTTGCCTGATCGTTGGCGCCGAGGATCAGCTGAAGACCGCAATTGCCAAGCAAAGAATGTCTGGCCGTTTCGCCATAGATTTCGTCAAGGTTCTTCAGATCTTGGATAATGAAAGCTATCTTCACCTTGTAGCCAGCGACATAGGGAAGCTTGTTCAGGATCTCGTCCATCTTTTTCAATTGTCGGAATTCGTCGAGCAGGAAATAGACGGGAAGTGCATTTGCATCGTGCTCCCGAGTGAGCAGATCCATGACCTGCTGAACAAAAAGGGTTAGCAAAGGTCGAAGGATGGTCATATCGCTGATGTTCGGTGCAAGATAAATCGTGATCGGCCGCAGCTGCAGCGAAGCCAGATCCATATCCGTCACGGCTGTCGCCGCGGTCACTCGCTCATTGCGAAACGGTGCAAGCGCCTTCTGGATATCGAGCAGAGCAGAGCGAGCCGCACGTTCGTTTAACGATATGTAGGCGTTGAAACTGTCTATCGTGAATTTAGATAGACCAGGCTCGTTTTCCTTGATCAGCTTCATGAGGACCTGAAGGTCGACGCCGGAGTTGAAAAAGTCGTTTACTTCGCCAAGATTGCGCCGGTTCCTGTAAAGTGGGCTCTCCAGAACATAACTGATCACACCGGCGATCATTTGCTGAGCTGTCGCTTGCCAGACAGCGTTCTCGGATCCGGTCGTTTCCGGAATTAGGATTGCCGCGATGTTCTGGATGTCGATGGTTCGGCTGCCCCTGTCATTTCGTACGAAGTCGAGAGGGTTCCAGCGATGTGTCTGTTTTGATCCTGGAGAAAACAGGAAGATCCGATTTCCCCTTGTTTTTCGATAACCGGCCGTAAGATCGAAAATCTCCCCCTTAAGATCGGTAACGATCATTGATCCGGAAAACATCAAGGCGTTGGGAATGACATAGCCGACCCCCTTCCCGGAGCGCGTCGGCCCGATGATCAAATGATGACGGTCGTCCGCGCGCCGGAGGATGTTGCGGCCAATCCGTCCGAAGATGTGGCCGGGCTTGTGAAACCATCCGCCGCGTCGAAGGGACGTCATATCCTGGAATGCGGCATCGCCAAGCGGGTTTGATGGTCGCCGAAGCCCGACAATCGCGACAATAGAGGCTATAAGGAGAGAGGGAAGAAGCGCGCCGGTCGCGGCCAGCTGCAAAGGCCGACTGCTCGGATACGCCATCAATTGTTGAAACGGCGCCAGCGGATTTGTGGTCGTCATCAACTTGAGAACGCGACCGTCCCTCCATAAAAGTTGCAGGATCAAACCGTAGCTCAACATCCACACAGCGATGGCGATCAGCAGGCAGAAGACGAGATAGACAGGCAGGTAGGACCTTTTCATGAGGGCCGCCGGGAGAAGAAAATCTCGGAGACACCGCGGCGTCCGCCGTTGCGGCGAAGCTGGATCACCACCGGGATGACCATACGGATGTAGGACATGAGATCCTGCTTTGAATAGCCGGACGACATGCCGGCCTGCATCATCATCATGGCGAGTTGCTCATAGGCCCCCATCGGTGTGTCCGCATGCACGGTCGACATGCTGCCCGGATGACCTGTATTGATGGCGCGCAAGAAGGCAAAGGCTTCTGCGCCGCGGATTTCTCCGACAAACAGCCGGTCCGGACGCATGCGCAGGGACGCTTCCAGGAGTGACTGGATTGTTACCTGAGAGTTCCCCTGATCACCACGCGATGCCAACAGATGCACCTTATTGCGATGCGGCGGCAGGAGTTCGCGCGTATCCTCGAGCGTCAATACCCGCTCGTTCTTATCGAGACTCTTGAGGCAGGCATTGAGGAAGGTTGTCTTTCCTGTCGACGTACCGCCGCTGATGAGGATCGATACACGCTCGCGCATGGCCGTTTCGATGAAGTCATGAATGCGGCCCGCTTCCAGCAATCCAAGAAGCCTCTCCTCCGTTTCGCTCAAACCTCCAACCGTCACCGACACCTTGTCGAGCGCGCCGCTGTCACGATATTGAGCCAGCGTAAGATCGCTAATCACTTGCTTGCGAATCGAAATTGCCCCGCCATCTGGGGCGGCGGGCGGCAGAACGACCTGGATGCGCTCACCGGAGGGCAGGGAAGCGCTGAGCAGTGGGTTTGTGCGGCTGACGAACTGGCTGCTGGCAGCGGCAACGCGCTCGCCGATATGCTCGATTTCCACTGAGGTGAGCGCCGGCACATCATGAAACTCCATATGTCGGGCGCCGAGCCGCTCAACAAACACTTCCCCAGGTTTGTTCACGGAGATCTCCAAAACCTCTGGGTCGCTAAGGAAACGCGCCAGCGGCGACAGCGCGCGCCTCAGGAAGTAATGCGGATCATTGCGGGGCGAGGCCACGTTCATGCTTGATCTCCTTCAATGCTTCAGCGACCGGATCTGGATACATGGCGGAGAAATCGAGGTCTTGGCGGACGTAGACGAAGATGCGTTCGCCCTGATGGATGTTGATCGTCGGTGGAATGCGCAGGTTTTCCCCGAGCGCTTGGTTGGCCATGTCAGAGAATGTCCGGGCGATGGTCTCGCGGGCAAGGTCGGCAGCACGATCCGATTGGGACCCGCCGTTGCCGGACGAGCTGTACTGACCGCTGCCATAGCCGGTCAGGTATGAGGAGCCTCCTCCTACGATCGATAGCAGGATGGCTGAGCCAAAACGCTCACGCCATTTGTTATCGATGACACCGGTGAGCCCTGAGCGACCAAGGCTGTCCGCACCGATGCTGTTCAATCGGACGGAAACCCCATCGTCACGCAGCAATCGCGTCCAGATGACGAAAATGCGCTTCTGCCCGCGCGTGAGGTCCGACTGATATTCACCGATCAGGCGTGTACCGGTCGGGATGAGCACACGCCGCCCATCGAAGGAAAAGACGTCTTGCGAGGTGATCGCCCGGATCTGGCCCGGCAAATCCGAGTTGACGGCGGTTTCGAGAATGCCGGGGATCAACGTACCCTCAGGGATGACGGCGTCAATCCGAGCGATCTGGCGGGCCTTTGCCGATCGCTCGCCAATCGCTGTGGCCGCGGCGAGGAATTTGCTGTTGCGATCCTCTCCTGCAACGGTCGGCGCACCGTCGACCGCAGCGCCATTCAACGAGGTACGGTCGTCACCGGCTTTGGCAGTATCCACGATAATCTGTTTCGATAGATAGCGTTTCGCAAACTCTTCCGGCGGTTGCTCGGTATTCCGCGGTGCAGTTTCGACCGCGGCCGGCGGCGGAGGGACGTCGAATTCGGTCGTGTCCGAAAGCTCCTGCTTCTTCTCCTCGGGCGGCTCGGGCAGTTGAATAATATTGCTGTCCGGCTTCTGCTCAGGCTGTGGCTGTTGACGAAGGAAGGATGGCGGGCGAAACGTCGTCGTAGAAAATTCCTCATCCCCTTGAAGGGCGTCCCGCGGTGGTGTCTTCGGTGCGAAGACGAGGATATAGGCAAGCACCGCGCCCACGAGGATGAAGGCTATCCCACCGAGCAGTCGGTTGCGCTTGGCCCGTTGGTCATGAACCTCGCTGTGATCGGCTTCCAGCATGGCTTGCAGTTCGGGCGATCGCTTCATCCGTTGCCGCTCCATTTACGTGCGGTCGCCTTTCCATCGAGGACAGGCGCCATGATCGCCGGGTCTGGCGCACCGAAATCGGGTTTTCCGAGGTTGAAGATACAGGTCCACTGATTGCCGTCGCGCAGCGTATATTGCGTTGCGGTACCGTCGATGACGATGTAGTCGCCCTCGCGCCGGAAATTGCGCAAGGTCTCAGTGAAGTCGGCGTTGACTGCGAAGATTGCGGGAACCTTCGGCCCGAACTTGAGATATGTCTTCTTGCCATCATCGAAGATTACGAGCGGTTTCAAGCGACTGTCGCCGGAAAAGGAGTAGTCGATATTGATGTTCGCTTTGTCGATATTTGAGATGTTCGGATAGGCGGCGCGCTCTTCTGCTTGTCTGCGTAGCGAGGCGTTCAGATGCTTGTCGGGATAGATGAAGCGGATGCCGAAGACCTGTTTGTTCTCCTCTGGCGCAAAGTCGCTGAGTTCGAGATAGTAGATGCGCTTCGTGGTGACCACATTCAGGTTCGTCGCGGCTTTTTTTGCTTTCGGTTTGACGAACAGAATATTGCCCTTGTCGGTCGGAACTACGTCCCAGCTATCGCTGTCGCCAACGGCGATGGTCTCAAACTTCTCTTCTTCGTCAAAGATGATCATCGTCGAGACGCCGTAGGTGGCAAAAACGCGCACCACATTGTTCGGCCGATAAACGACGCTCGTAACGCGAGGATCGAGCCGGCCGGCTACGGGCGTTTCGGCGGCCTTTGCAGCAGATAACGACATCGCGCAGGTCAAGAAGACGAAGAGGCTCCGGATCACTGGCCGCCTCCCGTCACAGTCTCCTGGTCGCGCCGATAGTCATAGACCTGAAACCCCAAGGGGTTCTCAAAGCGCCATTCATTGGTCGCGGGCGTGTCGGTATAGCGATAGCGTACCACGGCGATCCAGTGGCGGACGATCGAATCCGTGTCTGAGACTTCCGTCGTTAAGAAGCGCACGATGCCGGTGCTGTTGTTCGAGAAAGTCACGGACGCGATCTCGGTCATGACACGCTTATTGTGGCCGTAGGCCTTGGCCGGGTTTTTTGGGTTGGTCGCGCTGTAGAGATCCTGCAACTCGCGCGCTGCATTGCCGGTCGAAAGCAGGGCGGCGATTCCGAAATTCTGTTCGATCGCGTAGGGATCATAGCCTTCGCGAGCGCGGATGTAGCGGACAATATTGGCCTGGGTAATCGCCTGCTGTTCGGTAAGATTGGCTGGCCGCGTCAGACCGGTCTTCACCTCGATATAGCCCGTGCTTTTATCGACCTCGACGATATAGGGCTCAAAGCTCTTGAGCGGAACCAGCATGACGAGCGCGATCAAGCTCAGCAGCGTGATGGCGCCGAAGATCATCGTCACGAACCAAGCGAATGTGCGGGACCGCTTGGCCTTCTTGACGATCTCCTGTTCCCAGATGTCGCCATTTTGATAGTAGGTCCGTAGAGCGAAGTCTTTGGTGTCGGCCATGTTGTCCCCTCTTAAAATCGGATGTTCAGTGCGGTGTGCCTTGGCGAGCGATCTTGGCCTGCATGGCCGATTTTGTGGTGGAGGTGTTGTCGCCGTCGCCGTCGCTGCGATCTCTCTTGCGCAAGTTGCGACCCGCACGATAAGCCCCGCGGCCGGCCGCAATTCCGCCGTGCGCCGCTCCCAGTGGATACCGCACTCCGAACCGATGCGCGATTGCGCGCGCCGCGTTGCCGACACCTGCCGCAACACCGGATGTTATGCCCTGGCCGAGGGACTGGATGTAGAGCATGACAAAGGCACCTGCAGCACATAGCAGGATGAAGCCAGCGATGTCGGCAAGGGTCAGCGTTCTTGAACCACTTGCCGCATCGATTTTTGTCAGTTCGGGATTCATGGCGGCAATCAAGAAGGCTGCGATCACATAAATGAACAGAGGTAGCAATGCATAGGTCAGAACCTGGTTGAACCATCCGACACCGTAACCCCGGCTCTTTTCGAACAGCATGCAGGAGACGAAGATCGGTGCAGTTCCGATCAGCACCCAGAGCATCACTTTGGCAAGGATCAGGATGGCAAGAGCAACGGCGATGAAAATACCCGTGGCGAGCATGATCAGGACGCTGACCATGCTGGGAAGGATCGCAAAGTAACCGGATTGCTCGGCAAAGGCGGAAGCCGCCCGGCTTGCCGTCTGCCAGATCATCGACATGCCATTGGTCGGCTCGGTGACGCCGGTTCCGGAGGCGGCAAGGATCGCGCGGCCGACATCTTCCGGCGTGTCGTTGATCCAGCGATAGACAAAATTGTTGAAATTGCCCCAGGAACCGACGAGGACGAGGATCATCACCATGCGAACGATGCGAAAGACGATCTCCCCGACGCTGAGGCGCGCCGTGCCCATGGCAAGCTGCAGGCCGTACCAAGCGACGTATGCGACCAACATCAATCGTAGCAGTGGCACGATCTCATTGCCGACGATCGTGTAGGCCTGCTCGGAAAAGCTTGCACCGGAGTTTTCGATGCGGTTGAGGAGGTCGCCGAGAAAATTCTGCATTCTACTTCGACGCCTCCTGAAGCAGACCGATTGCGGCAAATGCGCGTGTTGGATCGTTGATGGCCCGCATCGGCCCGCATCCGTGACGTTGGTCCTCATTGAACGATGTCATGTTGGCCGGTCGCTTGCAGGGCGCCGTCCTTTCCTTGGGCGTCCCACAGGCTGTTAAAGTCAGGCAAAGCGTCACGACCATGATCAGACCAGCAAGCTGCGGCATCGTCATTTCCCGTAGGTGAGCGCCTTCTTGGTATTGGAAATGTCGGTTAGGCGGCGCTGGTTTTCGGCCTGCAACGACGTGACGGCACCGTTCAAAACGCCGATCATCTCATTGAGCGTCAGCCCGGATTGCACCTGAAGCTGGGTATTCTGATCAATCGAACCCTTAAGATCCTGAGCCGTTCCGATCCGGCTGCCGGCCTGTTCGAAGGCGTCGCGGCGGTTCCCAACCGCCTGCTGCGACCCGTTGACCAGCGCCGATACGCCAAGCACCGTCTTGATCAGCTGTTCATAGGACTTGTCGCCGGAGAAGGTGCTGTTTTCTTTGCCGGAGAGCGACTTCACCAGCTGCAATTCGTTGATGAAGGCGGTCGTCGAGTGCGTGATGTCACCGCTCAAGTTCCCGAAATTTGGGACGCCGTCTTTAAGGATGCTGTCGAGGGCGGGGATTGAAGAGACGCTGAAACCATTGCCGACCGCAAGGTTCTTCAGCGGCCCGGCCGTGCTGGCGCGATCGCCGGTGACGGCCTTCAGGGTATCTTCCACAGTCGTCAGGATATTCTTGTTGGTGTCGAGAATCTTGTCTGTCGTCTCTGCGGTTTTCTTGGCGACCTCATAATTGGTTCGATCGATCACCGGCACATCGGCGAATGCCATGACAGGCAATGCAAACAAGGCCAAGCTGCTTAAGACGATCATCCGCATATCATTCTCCTATGATTGAGGCCGCAGCATCAGCTGCACCTGGTTTTCGCTTTTTCGCATCTCGACGCAGGCCTGCTCGGCAGCGTCCCAGACGCGGTTCTCGCGCCGGTCGCAGATGGTGGTAATGCCTCGCAGTCTGCTCCCGTCCGGTTCTTGATCGGAACTCCGCGAAGAACCGGAGAGAGCGACCGACGAGACTGCATTGCGCGAATTGATCAGCCCGGCCATCGCAGTGCCGAGTTCGATGACGTTGTTCATCATCTCGACATTGGCGTTGCGGACGCTGGAGTTGTGATCCCAGCTGTCCTGGATGGTGCCCGTTTGCAGCTGCCCGATTTGCTCGTACCAGCTTGCAACATTGGCCAAGCTGTCGCCGGTTGCTGCAGTCATCCCCATGGCATTGATCGTCGATGAACGCATCGCCGCATATGCAGATCCTCCTCCTCCAAAATTGAGAGGTATTCCCGACTTGTCCGAGCCGCCAAAGGCTGGAAGCCATTGCCGTGTTATTGAGGCGACGTAACCTTGCGTCTCCTTGAAAGGTGGAATTCCACCATATTTGTTGACGTTGCCGGGTCCTGAATTATAGGCGGCAAGGGCCAGCGAGACGTTGTTGTCGTAACGCTCCAGCTGCTGCTTGTAGTAGCGTGCGCCACCGCGCAGGTTCTGCTCGATATTATACTCGTCCACGCCAAGCTGTGCGGCGGTGCCTGGCATCAACTGGGCAAGGCCGGTGGCACCAGCACTGGATTTGGCGCAAGGGTCAAAGCGGCTCTCCTGATAGATGAGAGCCAGAAACTGGTTTTCATCGACGCCCTCCTCGCGAGCGACACGCCGCACCAAACCGGAGATCTCCGGATTAGCCTCGGCCGACCCGACGGGATCATTTCGGCGTGCGGGCCGATACATCGAGCAGGTAACCGATGTATGGATGCTATGGCGCTCGTGATCTATGTCCTTGATGCCAGTCGTTGATGTATCGCGAGCCTGCCGCTCATCAAGGTTCTTATCGTCTGACACTGGCACGTCGGCTGCCGCCATCGAGGCGAAGATCGTCGAGAACAGAAGCGTTGAGAAGGCAGTGGACCTCATTCATTGTCCTCCCACCCGCAAAATTTATCCAGCCATCCAGTCGGATCCTCGCCATGGATGTCGCGCAGACGTGCGCATTCCTCGATCGTCTCCTTCCGGCCTGAGAGTACCTTAATGAGATCGGGCATAGCGCCGAGATCAAGCCTGGCAATGACACTGTCACTGCCGTGTTTGATGAGGAAGGCGCGCTTTTCTGGAGGGGTGTTGCGGACGAAATGGAACTCTTTTGCTGTCAGGCCGAAACGATGGACGTAGCTTTCCTCGTCGGCGCGGGGGTTGGGAAAATGGATGTTGGTCGCGGACTGTTCGATCAGCGCATGTGCCGCTGGCGAACGCACGATATCGGCCGCCGATTGCGTACCGAAGCCGAGGATGCCGTTCAGCTTGCGGATCGTTTTCATCTTGTCGATGATAAAGTCGCTGAAGATCGGATCCCGTAAGAGCCGCCAGCCTTCATCCATGAAAATCATCACCGGCGTGCCATCGAAGAGCTCATTGAGGCGATGGTAGAGATACATGAGCGCAGGCGTACGCACGTCGTCGTTGTCGAGAATACTGGTCATGTCGAAACCGAAGACCGCATGGCCGGAGAACGACAACACGTCGTAGGGCGCGTTGAACAGCCAGGCCTTCTCGCCTTCGATCCAAGGCCTTAGCCGGGAACAAAGATCGTTTGGGTTGGCGCGTGAGCGACCCGTTAGCAGGCCTGCGAGATTGGCGAGGTTGCGCTCGGCTAACGGTTCTTGCATCAGTCTGACGATGGCGCGCTCAAGGATGTCGCCTTCTTCCTGGGTGAAAGCGCTTTCGTCTCCCGCACGCAACATGGTTTTCAGCAGTCTAAGGAGAAATTCTCGGTTCTGTGCGGTATTGTCGAGCTGCAGCGGATTGAAACCGGCTGGTGTGCCCGGAGACAGAACCTCGTAGGTACCGTTCATCGCACGGATAAAGATCTCTGCACCCCTGTCTTTGTCGAAGAAGACGGCGCGAGGGCTTGGCCGGATCCGGAAAGCCTGCGCGAGCAGAAAAGTCAGGGCAACCGTTTTGCCAGATCCTGTCGGACCGGTCACCAGGAAATGGCCGATATCGCGCTGGTGAAAATTGAACCAATAGGGCGTTTGGCTCGTCGTCTCCAAAATGGTGATCGGGCGTCCCCAATGCAGCCCGTCTTTCCGGCCGGACGCGAAATTGTGCATCGACGATAGGCCGGAAAAATTGGCGCTGGACAGCATGGCTTTGCGGGCGATGTAGGCGTGGTTGCCCGGCAATTGCGCCCAGAACGCTGCCTCCATGTTGAGGTCCTCGCGCAACCAATTGATGTTCATGTCTGTGAGGCGGGAACCAAGATCGGACACAGCCTTGTTGACACCTTCGAGGTCGCGCGACAGGCAGAGCAGGGACAGGTGATGGAAGCCAAAGACGGCCTCCTGATTGAGGAGGCTGTTCAATGCATAGTCGATGTCGTTTTCCACGTCGCTACCAGCCTCGTCCGAGGCGCTGATCTGCCGTTGCAGTCGCGTGATGCGTTCCTGGGCAATCGGCTTGTCGGCCACCGTGAACGATTGGGTCAGAATGAACTCGTGATTGACCTGCAGCAGCCCGTCCAACATTCCCGGGCCTGTGAACGGGGGGTATTCCTTGATCGAAAGCATGGCGCCAAAGCGGTTTTCTTCCGCAGCACCGGCTTGCGCTTGCAATGTCCGTCGGGAAAAGTGCAGCCGCGACGTCCCGATATAGTTCGCGATCCCCATGCGCGGCAGGCGTTTGCTGCGTGGCACACCGCATGTGAGGATCATGTCCAGGAACTCGCAGGGTTCCGAATAGGGGTCGCCTTCCCGATACGTAATGCCGAGTGGCCGCGCGCCGTATTTGGCAAGGTCGCGGACGATATTTTCGGCAAGTTCCTCGAGTTCGCTGACAGCTTCATCGATTTGCACAGCCTCGGCCGCCCGCCCGGCAGCTTTGTCGAGAAAACGCCTTATCTGGTCGCCAGCGGCCAGTGCACCGCGAATGCCGGAGCGAAGAACGGTTAAATAGATCTCGTTGGCGAACATTCGCTTCCTACCAAGCGTCGCCATATAGCGCTGGTCGAGAATGTCGCAGAAGCGGTCTTCGAATTCGCCTGGCATGACTGTGTCGACCTCGCGCCGGATGACGGTCGACCACAGCGAAAAGCGGCTCGATCCGAGCGCGCGGATCATTGTGTTCTGTACGACCGAGCGCATGTTGAGTTCAGCCTGGTCTTCAGTCTGGAAAAAGAGGCCCTCCAAGCGAATGACCGTCATCAGCGCGCCGCCTTCCAACCGAATGACGGAATCGGCAACGTGGCGCAGATAGGGGATGTGAGCGGCCATCGGCCGCTCCCTATGACCAGCTCCGCCAAAGCCCAACTCATCGCGGATCACCTTCAGCATTGTCACGGTCCGTAGGAGTTGGCACCCCAGAACGTCTTGTTCGGGGTTCGGGGTGTGAGCCGCGTTGCGACCTGAAGCACATCGAGGATCCGGGCGTCCCAGGTGCAAAGCGTGAAAAGCGAGAGGTAGGCAACCGGTGCGGTCAGGAAGGCCCACATCGTGTTGGATGCGAGCCAGGCAATGATCGTCAATCCAAGAATGATAACGCCAGCAAGATACGGCACCCCCCACAGCGTCGGCGAGCGGGTGAGGCCGATAACGAGCGGCGTAAGGACGGGCTTGTCGAGGTTGTTGTCGCTCATCATGAACCCACAATCGCGATCAAAGCATCGACGATGGATGGGCCGCCGAAAACGAGCCCGATACCCATGGCGACACCGCCAGCCAGAAACCAACTGAGCCTGCCGACCCAGGCAAGAAAGCCCATGGACATCACGGCGATGATGGCGCACAACCGTCCGAAGGGACCGGTGATGAAGTCCACTACGGCCTGAAAAATCGCCTGAAGCGGCGCAAAGGCCTGTCCGAGTTGTTGGGCAGCTGCGACCTCGGAGAAGACCAGCTGCGAGACCGCAAGGGTCACGCCTGCGATCAGCGCCTGGTGTCGACGACGCGCGAATGAACGAAGCAGTTTTCTCATGTCCTTGTCCTCTTCCCTGTCAGAATTTCATGACGCCACCGACGAACTGGCGCCCGGATACGGCACCCACGACACCGTTACCCCGGGAAGGCTTTGTCGGTTTGTTTGAAGCTTCTCCGGTCCTGCGCGGACGGAGCCCGAGCTGAAAGTTCAAGATCTCCGAGACGTAGTTGATTGTCTCGGAGTAGGGTGGAATGCCGCCATGGTCGCGTACCGTCTTGGGTCCGGCATTGTAGGCCGCAGCGGCAAGCAGCGGGTTTTGAAACTCCTCGACGAGATCCCTCAGATACCGAACGCCGCCGTCGATATTGGCAGCAGGATCGCAGACATCCGTGACGCCGAGGTCACCTGCCGTGCCAGACATCAGTTGCATGGGGCCGCGCGCACCTTTCGGGCTGTTCCGGATACGGTCAAACCGACTTTCCGCCCAGGCAACCGCCAACGCGAAGTCGGGCTTGACCTCGTATTTGCGCGCCACTGCCTCGATCAGAGCGACAATCTCTTCTGACGACAGAGGCGATGAGGGGCAGATATCGGGTGAGGCGGGGTGCCTGAATTTATCATCTACCATGTGCTTTGCGGATTGACTACGGATCGGGCGATGGTCGACAGGTTTGTAATCGAGAGGGTTATCAAATTTGTTCTCTCTGCCATCGTCGGATGCCGGTAGCGCAATGCCCTTCGGATCAAGATAATAGCCCCGCTCGGCGTTGTCCGCTGGTGCGGATTTCTCGTTGGGCCGTGTTGCTCCAACAACAAGGAAGTCCGAGAAATGTGTATATTTATCATATTTATAAGCGTCACTTGCTGAAGCTGGACCGCATCCAAGGCCCAGTATTAACGCTATGACGCTGAGATATTCGAACCTGCCTTGCATGGGATAGCCGCCTGAGTGACCTAACCACAAAATGCTCGCCAAAAGGGAAATGGCACCGATTTTCGATTGAATTATGTTACTAAATTAGGTAACACGTATCTCAAAGGTTTCGAAATGAAAAGAAAAAAATTCAATCTTTCTCCAAATCGAGAGATACCCAAAATGGATACGTCTAAGCTGCGTGGATTCGTCGGGGTGCTGATGTGCGCGGCGCTTGCCGGCGTTTCGGCGCAGGCTGCCGGCTCCGTGAATAGTGACTACATCCGCTCGCTCGCCGCACCCGGGAAGACCGTGCTGGTGATCGAATATTATGGTTCGGACAAGACGGTCGCTAGCCGGAAAGGCTTCGTCTCAAGCGAGGGCTTCAAGCCGATTTCACCGACAGACTTTCGCGTTGACGAGAAGGTGTCATTGCACCTCTACGGGCTTGAACCGTGCCGCGGCGAGATGGTCAACCAGAGGGACGGGTTTGCGGGATCCTGCGATGACTACGCCAAGGAGCAGCTTTCCATCAAGCTGATGGCCGCCAAGGTAATTTTCTGCCGCGCCTTCCTGACAGAGGAGAAGGCAGCAACACAGGATGCGACGTGTTTTGGCTATTACGCCTATCCCGGCACGCTCGACACCGTGGACAATTTGGAGGAGCAACTGGTTTCGATCGGCGCCCTGAGGCTTGCGCGCAGATCGGATGGCAGTCCACTTAGAGCTGATCTCGTCGATGACGAGAAGATTGGACGAGGCGGATTTGGTATGTGGGCCGACCCGCGAGTTCAGGAGCAAGCAAAATGAGATGGCGTCTGCTCCTGGTTCCCGTCGCGATCTTGACGAGCGACGCTTTCGAGGCCTCCGCCGCTTCCACGCCGCTTACGACTGCAGCCACGCCGGTGACAGGCGACAGATGTATCAATGGCGAGTTGCTCGATCCATCGGCTTTGCTCATTGCCAAAGGTTATGCCTTTGCGACCCTCAATGCGGAGTGGCTGCCGATACGCATATCCTACGCCATGGTTGAGCAGTGGGTCAGGGCGCGAAAGGCACCTCTTTGCCAGTTTTCTGACGTCGCACATCCCGCTTGGGTTTTGAGCCGAGGCGTCACGCAGCATGAGGGTCGATGAAATGGCGTTCAGGCTTGTTCTTGCGCTGGCGATATTCCTGGTCCCTGTTCTTGCGACCGCAGCAGATCCTGTCTTAAGTCCGTTCGCAACGGATCCGGTGCGGGCACATGGTCGGAAGACCATCGAAGGGCGAGCAGTAGCGCGCGATGGAAGAACCCTTTGGTTTCCGGTGCAAGGCCGCGCCGTCAGATTGGTCAGCATCGACACATGCGAATTACCACAATGGGCATTCGATCCAAGGAAGCCGACGAATGGCGCGGCTTATGCACTTGCGCCCGTACCCTGCGGAGCAATGGCCAAAGCGTGGCTGAAGCGTACCATTGGGTCCAAAAGCGTCTCTTGCGATATCACAGCTTCGGCTCGTGATGGCACTTTTTCGGGAACATGTCGGGCCGGCAGCCGCGATCTGGCAATCGAATTGCTGCGCGTAGGGCTGGCCCGATTGGCGGCCTTAGATGCCGGTCGCGCAGACTACGCCGGTGCACAGCGCTATGCGATGTCGGCGCGCTATGGGATCTGGGGAACCTACGTTCTCGACATGGACGAGTGGCGCACCAAGGCGGTCGATCGAACGCTTCATCGCCTTCCTGTTGCCGACATCGATTTGTTGAAAGAACGAGATGCGGAGATCACGCCGCGCTTCCATGAGAAAAAACGCAGACCTGCCAAAGCCGACCGTTAGTCGGCAGAGCCCGAGAAAGACTGAAATGAGATCGATTGCTTTGTTCCTCACCTGCTCTGTCAGCATTGCATTATTTACCCACGATAACGCGGATGCCAGCGAATGGGGTTGTGAGGTGCTTCTCTGCGCGGCGTCTTCAAATCCCTCTTGGCACTCCATTGCTAGTTGTCGCCCACCCATGGAAAGGCTGATCAGTGCGATGAAGCGGCCCGGGTTTTCCTGGCCAACCTGTCCGGAAGGCGGAGCAGGGCGGCCGGGCTTTGAACTCTATGCCGATTGCCCATCGGGGTGGACCCCGACGCAGGGCGAGGACATTGGAAGCCGCTCCGGTCAGGGCCAGTTGTCCCAATGCAGGCGCATCGTCGGCGGATGCGGACGGGGGCCGCAAGGCGGCGGTAGCGCCCCGATAGAAAGGGCGAACGGTGTCAGACGGGTCTATTCGGGCGATCACTCCTGTTCCCATACGGAGTTCATGGATAGGCCTCTTCGCGACGACCCCTATTATTTCGACATCAGAGACGGTGCAACAAATGCCACGAGCAGACATTTTTTCAATCTGAGGGAATAGGGCATCCATCTGAAGCGCCCGGAAAATATGAAGTCATACCCTTCAAGTCCTCACCTGCTGAAACGTTCGGACCGGCTAATAGGATCGCAGCCGAGATATTCGAGTGCAGAAGATTTTCAGCAGCCTCCGAAGCGATGACCAGTGCTGCAGCAAGCAAATGGGGTCGATCGTCAACGGCGCCGACTGCGTCGGCTTCCAAAAGAACCTGATGAAAAACCGACCGCGCCACTTGTCGAAGTGAGTGCAATTGTTCGCGGTCCACGTCGAAACGCCTCAGCTGAAGTCGCTTGGCTTGTGCGCCGACTGCGATGAATTGATCAATCAAGTGATCCAGTCGGTCGTGTTCCGGTTTGCGTTCATCGCCCGTCCGAAGGAGGTCTTCAGGATCTGTCATTGGACGTTCCTCCTGCTAGCTTCAAGTATTTCACCGGCGTACAAACTGACGGCGTGTTCAACGCGCGTTTTGGCTGCCGGGCTTGTCGTGATAAGGAGACCTTGTGATATTGAGATTGATTGACGCATTCAGGCTAGCCAGATGGACAAGAAGACCGAACTTTATATTGAGCGAGCGCATCTCGTAGAAGAGCGCGATCCCGAAAACGATAGTCCAATCTACCGACGGCCGGGTTTTGAAGGCGTGACTACGCTTGGCGATATGGACAGCCGCATCGGCGAGGCCTTGCGTGAGGCACGAGAAAAACAGGGACTGACTAGGCCACATTTGGCGCCATTGCTCGGTCTCGCAACACAGGTTTACGGCCGATATGAGCGCGGCGAGGCAAAGCTGCATGTCACCCGGCTGGTCCATCTCAGCGAATTGCTTGATTGTTCGCCGCTCGACGTGTTGTTTTCCGCTGCCCCACATCTTTGGGGAGATACACGAGAAGAAGCCGATATTCGTATGCGGCTGATGAAGCATATTGAACAGCTTCCGTTGGACAAGGCCAGGCTATTGCTCGGCGTCGTTGAGTCATTTCTTGCTCTCCAGCCGCAGAGAGATGAGATCAGTTGACAAGCTTCAACATCTTATCGGCCCGTCCCAATGGTTAGCGAAGGCTCTAGGATCAGCCAGGCCGCCTCGTTCCGATTTCCTCCGGTTGTCGTCACGTCCGAATTTGTCAACGAAACTATAAGCCGTCGCATTTAAGCTACTGCAAAACAAAGGCAATTTGACCGGAGAAATCGAACGGATGCGCTTGGAGATCAGGTCCTCGACAATCATGTCGACGCCGCGGAGAAACTATCCAACCTGGTGAGTATCCAGGCAGTTCTGAGAGATTGTTATGAAAGAGGTGGAGATCGCCGGCCACATGAGTACAGCCGTTGGCCCGATGCGATCGCCGAAATATTGGGACAATTCGCGATGTGCCGGCGCCCTCAGAGCTCCGTCGAAAAAGTCGTTAATAGCGAGATTATTTTCGGTCGCGTCTTTTTGGGAATTGCAAGAAAGGCGTCCACAAGGCGCTGGCCCTCATCTGTCGCAACAAACTCCTCCCTGATGGTCGCCTTCCGGTTCAACTCGCAACTTGCCGCCGTTGAGCCTCTTGTAAGAGTTTCAAAGAAATAGGTAATTGACGTGTCAAGAACTCTTGCGATCTCGTAGAGAGTGGATGAACTCACACGATTGGTGCCCCGCTCATATTTCTGGATTTGTTGAAACGATACGCCGACTGCCGCGCCTAATGCCGTTTGAGACAGCCTAAGTTGCTGCCGGCGCTTCTTGATGCGTTTGCCTATCTCGATATCAGCAATATGCTGCGCGGTGGTATCATCTGTGGCATCGCGAAGGATGGATGCAGCATCACTCAATGTTTTCTGCAACATAACGGCGCTCCCGCTGGCCAGACAAGCTGGCAACCAGAAGCCGGGGAGTTGGAAAACCGTCAACCAGGCGGCCCCATGGACTTTAGCGCGAACGCCTCTTGTATACGCCATAGGCTCCCCGACCATGATTGGTCGCGAAGAATACGCTCGGGCAAAGAGCAGTATGGTTGAAATGGGGTTTCCACGCCCCAAGGCGACTACGTCGCCTGGGTTGTAGTGTATCAACAGGTTTCACGTTTGCAAAGAACTTTAGGACGACGTCCTAACATTTGCGAAAATTGGTTGACCGGCGTATGTGGTACCTAGGTGTCGTCGGGAGGCACGGTCGGTTTCGTTTCAATAACAATCATGCGCAGCAGATAGCGAACGAAATGCAGGTCATCATTGGGGGGATAACGGCGGCATATCTCGTCGATTATCCTGAGCAGTTTTGACGTCTCCTCGTGTACGATCGCGATCGCGAAGCGGCGGGCATCGTCTTTATCCATCACGGATTTCTTGCGACGGACCACCTCCCGGCACCAGTGTTACGCCGCGGCCTGCGGGCGTTGTGGAAAGGCGGTGCGATCACGCCCCCAAGCCAATAGTGATCGCCGTATGCCATATCTTTGCCTGTGCCGCGCAAGGAGATCGTGCGGCAAGTTGGATGAAGCGATCTCTGCTCGATCACCGTTGCCGAGCGAAACAATGTCCAGGCATTGTACTGGATATCCCCGTCGCTTCATCATATTGACAAGCGGTGAACAGGTCACGAAGAGGATGGTTCTAGCGCTCAGTTGCACCAGGCATTCAAGGACACCGGTCATAAGCAGATCAGAGGTCGCATAAGCGCCTATAGAAGCTTGGTGAAGATCCGTTGCGCAGCGGCTCCACTCGAATATATCGGAGCCTATTGGCAGTTTGGCGGTTAAAGGCCGGTGTAAGCTGCTGGTGAAATGGGGACGCGTCGTTGGAATGAGCCGTGAATATCCCAGTATTCTCCGGCCGTGAATGAGGATTGCATGAATGGCATCTGCGGTATCGTATTCATCCCGTTCGCGACCGTCTTCCCGGCGAAGTTCGTCCCAGCCTAGATGCTGAACAAATATCTGGTGTCGGAAGAACCAAACCTGTTCCATAAGTTCAGGGTCGTCCGCCTCGTGGATAATTCTCAACATCTCAAATCCCCCGCGTGCACTCGATTAGAATGCAACCAAGGATAATTGAAAACTATTCGTAAATTGTCGTATTTTCTACCGTTGTAGACCATTGCGAAACGCTTCAGCGATCAGCTGGGCTCGATTGGTAACCCCGAGCTTGCGCTGGAGATTCCCAAGGTGCACCTGGATCGTGCGAGGAGATCGGCCAGTTAGCCTCCCTATTTCGCGATCGGTCTTACCCGAGGCGCACCATGTCAGACATTCGCTCTCTGTTTTGGTGATGGTAAGATCTTCTCGTGGCCGTGCAGGCGGGGGAGCAAGATCGAGCAAGCGCTGGTGGGCGCGTGTCGCGATAATCTCCAACAGCGCAATCTCCGGCGGTCTCAGCTTCGGACCTCTGCCTGCAACGGAGAAAACGCCGCTTATCCCGGTTCTTGAATGAAGTGGAATGGTAAGCCCGTCGATAAGGCCAAAGTCGCTGGCCTCGTCCATGATCCGCTTCGATCTTGATGGCAGAGCTTGCAGTTTTAGCGACTTGGACCAGATTATAGATCGTCCGGACTGGCGGACAAAATGCACGACGGGATCCGAGTGGAAGTAATTGTATTTCAGGTAGCGATCAAACCACCGCCTTGGCCATTTTTCCCAGATGAAATAGGCGTCAAGCCGCTCATGGGCAAGCGGGAGGAATGCTGCGGCAAAATGCTCTATTCCAAGCTCGCCTGTCGCCCGCTCAAGGGCGGCCATTAAGTCATCTCTGTCGGCATCACCCTCAGATGTTTCAAGAAAATCTGTCAGAATCGCTGTCGGAAAAAGATTCATGGAAAACCCCCGCAAGTTGATTTCGGACAACAGCCGCTCCGACTAATAAATCGTCGTGAGATGGTTGAGACACGCACGGTGCGACCGATGATTGTATGTCTCAATAGCCGCCTACAAATCAAGCCTCAGTGGTTGCTCTCCCGACTAACCGATTGTGCCAACTGCTGTTGCGGCGATCGATAGGGATTTGTTGGGGCTCCACCTATGCTGCCCCGTTTACAGGATCTCATGTCAATATCAAGTATAGTCCAGGTTATCTCAGCCGTTCGTCGCAGATGTTAGAGGCTGACTCAAAAAGAATTCAGCGATATCGGTATCTTGCGAGGCGGCGTGTTAGCATTCGGATGTGAGCGATGGTGATCCATGCCTCGGCGGATGCGATTGATCTCTCCCAATCCTTAGCCAGTCGTCGGCAGCGGCCGAGCCATGCGAAAGTCCGCTCCACCACCCAGCGGCGCGGCAGAACGGTGAAGGCTTTCGCATGGTCCGAGCGCTTGACGATTTCCATCGTCCACTGACCGATCTTTTTCAGCCGCCCCTTGAGCTTGTCGCCCGCATAGCCGCCATCGGCAAAGACATGTCTGAGCCAAGGCCACCGGTGACGAATGGATTTCAAGAGATCGGCGGCACCGTCTCGATCCTGGATATCCGCCCCATGCACTATCAGCCCGACCATGAGCCCCAGCGTATCGACGACGATGTGCCGCTTGCGACCCTTGACTCTCTTGCCGGCGTCATAGCCGGAAATCCCGCCGCTTTCGGTGGTTTTAACACTTTGGCTGTCGATCACACCGGCGCTCGGCGATGCCTTTTTGCCTTCCAGTTCGCGCGCCTCCATCACCAGATGATGATTGATCCGCCGCCACAGGCCTGTCGCCCGCCATTCATAGAAATAGGCCTGCACCGTCGTAAATGGTGGGAAATCCTTCGGCAGCATCCGCCATTGGCAGCCCGTCGAAGCAAGATAAAGCAGCGCATTCACCACCTCGCGCAAATCCGTCCGGCGCGGCCGGCCCAGTCGTTTCGGTCCAGGTAGAAAAGACGCGATCAAACCCCATTCCCGATCCGTCAGGTCGCTTGCATAGCGGCTCGCGCGTCGTGCATATTGCCGCCGGGTGAAATCAGTCCAGCCCATAATGGTCTCCGTTCGTCCTAAGCAAACAAACGGAATCACAACTGACTGATTTCACTCAACTCTTTTTCGGTCAGGCTCTTAGCAACGATCTCTTGCAAAACGCCCACGCGCTCTACCACCCAGTCGAGTTCTTCGTTGGTGATGGAGTATTCTGGTGAATAGCGGGCATCAACATATGCGCGGTCGATTTTGCTGAAGCATCTCCGAGCAAATTTCGTGTCGCGGGGCCAAGCGTCGATCAGACGAACGTCGACGCGCTCGGCATGGGAGCGCAACACCGAAAGCCGATGCGACTTCGGGCTATACAGCGTTATGACCTGAAGAACGCAATGATAGAGGCGTTCGATGACTTGATGGAGATCGAATGCAGCCTCCTTGGAGTATTTGCGACCGATTGCCTCTTTCGCGAGGTCAAGTCGATGCATCGCACTGGGGTACCACTGATCGTAATTGCGCTTGGCTTCCTGGCGCGTTTCTTCCGGAGAAAGTTGTCGGGGCGATGCAAGCGGATGGCCGGGCGCTTCATAGAGCGCAATGCCGTCGCGGGCGATGTCGACGAAGAATGGACGGCCCCGGGCAAGCAGATCGTTCACCTCGTGAAGCGAATGGACGATAAAATTTACCGGTGTCTCCAAATGCTTCGTAATTGTCAGCTCACGCACGAAACGCTCAGAGGCATTCTCCCAACAATCAGCACTTTCGGCCGCGGAGTGGGAATCGACGACGATCAATATATCATAGTCGGAGCGGTAGCCGCTTTTGCGGTCCTCGACCCAGTCGCCACGGGCATAGGAGCCGAAGAGTATGATTTTCAGGATGCGCGCGTTCTTATGCTCCGCCTTCAGCTTCGACCGTCGCGCCGTCTCGAACTCCTCAAACAGAATTCGGGCGACCTCGGCAAGTTCCTCTTGCTTGCGTTGCGGCAGATGATCGAGGCTGTTCATTTTTGTCATTCCATCCCTTACAAGCAGCGGCCGGACTGGCCGAGAGCTTACACCAAGACTACGTCACGCTGTATCGAAGTTTCGCACAATTCACACGGGCATTCACTGGATTGATCGCCTTATCCACAATATGGATACCTGAGTGAAACATATTCCGATTTTTTCGATGAGCCAAGTTCAAGTGCCAATTATTAAACTCCGCGGTTCGCCGAGAGAGCGCGGGCAACAACATGGTATTCGACTGCGTGCCATGATCCTGCAAGCTTTCCACGATCTTCGGCGATCGACCGATCGCGCTAGCTGGAACCTGGCGCAGACCAGGGGGGCGGCCTGCATTGAAGAGCTTTCCAGATCTGCGCCATTCCTCGTCGCGGAACTCGACGGCATCGCCGAGGCTACGGAGCTCTCCACGCTTGATGTCAGTCTGCTTTCGGCGTTCGAATATTTCGGCACGGCTCAAACCGGATGTACCACGGCAGGACTGGTGAAGCATGATGGTGCCGTTATCGCGCAGAACTGGGATGCCCCGCCCGGTACCGAGCGTCATTTGGCGGTCTTCATCCACGAAGATAAAGAGCAGCACCTTGTTACCGTCGCGTCGGCCGGCACTCTTGGGTGGGTTGGCATGAACAGGCACGGGCTCGCCTTGGTCAACAACGATCTTATACTCGACACGTCGCAAAACGGCCTTCCGAGCCTCATGATTCGTCGCATGATGCTCGAGCAAAAATGCCTGGACGGCGCGATCGGTATTCTGCGAGCACATCCGCATATGTCTGGCCGATGCTTTCTGCTTGGTGACGCAAACGGTGGTCTGCGGATGGTCGAAGTAGGGCCGTCGGCCGGCGTGAGTGATCGCGCTGTCCGCACGATCGTTCATACGAACCATCCGCTTCTTCCCAAAACGGCCATGTGGGAGGACGTGGAACAAGTCGCCCGCCATTATCCCTCGAGCCGCTCTCGTCTCCGTGCCGCGCGCCGTTTCTCCTTGACCGGTATTGAAAGCATCACCGCATTGCTGAGGGATCGCTCCGGTGCGCCTGACGCGATCTGCAAATCGCCCTCGACTGGCGAGCGGACCGAGACGGCCTTTTCGGTCATTTTCGATTGCGGCCGGCAAGAGGCCAGAGTCGCGATCGGCCGCCCAGACCAGGCGGACTTCTGCCCTATCGGAATGCTGCATCCGACAGGCGTCTAGGACCTGTTCAGCCCACCCTTGCATCCGGCATCCCATTGTCTCGCGCGAACTGCGCAAAGTGTGCCGCCAGTTCCTCGGCGCGGGTCTCGCATTCCTGCGGTTGATAGGCTTGAAGATCGTAACCGAGCACCTCTTTCAAAACGCTCGCAGCTGCATCGGTAAAGCGGACGGTTCCATCGTCGTCAACGCTCTCGATGCCGTCGTAGCGTTGGCATTCGCAGTTAATGGCGATCGCTTCGTCGAGACTGAGATTGGCGGGAAGATCGACGAGCAGACCGTCTTTCGAAACCCTGACCGGATATCCGCCGACCAGTCCGAGCGGGCCTGGAGCGTGAACGACGTCTCCTGATCGACGCACAAGAGCCAAAAGCATGGCAGTCGCCGATGAGGCCGTGACCGATTGCCCCGCGAGCCCTTTAACCCGACGAAATCTTCCCGCAACCAGAGAGAAAAGCGCGGCGTGATCGATCTCCTCGCGAGGCACCTCGAATCCGTTTGCATAAACGCTTAGGTGATAGGGCGCCCCATCAGTTCCGCCGGTACTTGGCATCCTATAGCTGAGATAATGATGAGCGAAGAGCCTGACTTCGATCAACGCCGGAGACAATCCAAGCATGTAGGCAGCGGCAAGCCGGATCCCGGGAACTGCATTGGCAATGTTGCCAATACCAACGGCAGGCGCCAGCCCTTCGGCGGCCAGTGAAGCATTGACCACGTCGGGATAGGAGGCGTTGACGACAACCGCTTCGCAATTGGCAAGCCGGACGGCTTTCATCAGTCTGCGGATGAGGACTTGATGCATCGGCGTCCATATACCGCCACGCGCCGCGTCGATGCGCTGAAATGCCTGTTGTGGAAGCTTGGTGATCACCCACCAGCTGTGTAAGGTCGTGGCATTGAAGATAATGTCAGGTTTTAGCTGCGATAGGCGTTCTGCCGTGGCTTCGACATTCATGAGGTCGAGCGGGATAATGTCGACCGACGGCGAAAATCCGAGATTCATGGCCGTGTAACGCGCCAGATTGACGCGATGAAGTGCCTTGTCTGGATTGCGAACGCCAACGGCGATTTCGAGATTTTCCCTGCTCTGCAGCAGGAAGTCGAGAACATCCCCTCCAAGGACGCCTTGTCCAATGATCAATATCTTCTTTTGGCGTTCCACCCATGCCATCTGCCTTCTCCTTTTGCACGCATAGCGGATTGTTTTATTTCCTAACATCCAGGAATTGCATTATGCTGCCACTAGCTCTAGAATGCAACCATAGGAAATTAAGATTCTGCGATTGCCCTTCCTGGTGGTTTAAATGCACTCATGTGAACCCGTGTTGTCCGTCGACTTGGCGGCGATCCAAGCCAACTTCCAGGTCGTGCGCTCGTTGGTGGCGTCAACCGTGGAGATTAGTGCGGTCGTCAAGAGCGATGCCTATGGGCTAGGCCTTGAACGCGTCGTTGGGACTCTTTCTGACATCGGTTGCAGAAGTTTCTTCGTCGCGAACGTGAAAGAGGCAATCCGTGTTCGCCGCCATGTGACGCAGGTGGATATCAACATTCTCGAGGGCTTGCGGAAGGTCGGTATCGATGCATACCGACAAGGCCGTCTCATACCGGTTTGCAATACTCCAGCCGAGGTTTGCGCGGCCACATCCAATAAAATCGCTTATGTTCTGAATCTCGAAACGGGTTTCGGGCGCCTTGGTCTGGGGCTTGACGAGGTTCGTTCGCTCATTCACTCAAAGCCACGAATGCCGGAGCTGGTGATGAGCCATCTTGCGTGTGCAGACGATGCTGTGAACCCGTATAATCGGCTACAGAAGGACCGATTTGTGGGCATGAGTGCCATGCTGGTGCCTTCCACGCCGCGCAGTCTGGTTGCGTCCGCTGGTGTTTCACTTGGCTCCGACTATCATTTCGACAGAGTGCGCATTGGTTCAGCGCTGTACGGTCTGAATAACGCTCATCTTGATCCCAACCCGTTCAAACCAGTCGTCCGACTTAGTGCCCGGCTAATAAATATCCGACAAATCCATCGCGGCGAAAGTGTCGGGTATATGGGAACATTCATGGCAGATCGGCTGACCTGTCTCGGTATTGTCGCGATCGGTTACAGGCACGGGCTCGCCTGGCAGGTTGCAAACCACCTATCTGCAGAGTGTGCCGGCTGGCCGGTGCGGATAATCGGGCGGATATCGATGGAATATTGTGCAATCGATCTGACCGACATACCAGCCAAACTCGCTCGCATAGGCGCTTGGGTGGATTTCATCAGCGTAACGGCGCCGCCCGAAGTCATGGCGCGGTCAGCGGCAACCGTCCCGCAAGAGGTTCTTGTCCGCACGGGTGCATCATGCACCCGCAGATACCGCCCCGTGCCGTCCGGACAACAGCCATGAACATAGAGCGGCAAGCGCAGCTTCACGTGCTCCTGTCCGCAGTGTTTTTCAGCACGGCGGGTCTATTCATGGGTCTGATCGAGGCCGGCGTCTGGGTGATCGTCTTCTGGCGCAGCCTCTTTGCTTTTATTTTTTCTTGCGCACTTATGCTAATCACACCTAATCGAGGATCTACACAGCTTGATCCAGCTGGCCTCGCCGCAGCCATGTTGTCGGCTGCGGCCATGCTCGCTTTTATTCCGGCGCTGCGCCTGACCTCTGTTGCCAATATCGTGGTCATTCATGGTTCTTTGCCTTTACTGACATCACTGCTTGCGCGCGTGATGCTCAAAGAGCGTCTTTCCTTGTCTACGGGGGTGCTATGCGGCATGGCCGGAACTGGTGCCGCCGTAATTTTTTCCGGCTCGGCCTCATCCGGGCCGCAGCTTGCGGGAGATGGCCTCGCGCTTCTGATGACGAGCCTCATGGCATTGATGACGATCGCTTTGCGGCGATCGCGGTCACCAAACTTCTTGCTCGTGGTGCTTTCCAACGGCTTTGCCGCAATCATGGGTGCGGTTATGGCTCCGTCACTTGAGATCTCAGCAGGGCAGGGTGCTATTGTTGCCTGTTTTGCCTTTGTGCAGATGACGCTGGGCCTTCTCTTCTTTGCCACCGGCGCACAGATATTACCGCCTGCCGAGACGGCACTGATCTCCGTGGCCGAAGTACCACTATCGGCTCTCTGGGTCTGGCTCGCATTCAATGAAGTGCCAGCAAGCGAAACCATTGCCGGAGCGGGTATCATTCTGACCGCCGTTCTTGTTGATCTTGCTCCGCCATTTCAGCGGCACCGCCGCGATCTTGAGGATTAACCTGATGCACCCCGACCCGCTACCACATGAAAAGACGATCAAGGAAATAATTGCATCCTTTCGAGGTGTTGCGCTCGATATCTTCGGCGTCATCCATGACGGCGAGGCGCTTTATCAGCCGGTTCACGAGACGCTCACCAAAATGCGTGCCGCCGGTGTTCGGACCTGCTTGCTGTCCAATTCGCCGCGGCGCGCCGCGGCTGTCGCATCCCGCCTTTCCAGCATGGGCCTCGGTCCTGATCTCTATCATGGTCTTATCACCTCGGGAGAAATGGCTCACGCGGCGTTCGGCGGTATCGCGCGAACTATGCCAAGGCCGAATGGAACGCGCTATTGGCACGCCGGGCCGCCCGATCTCGCCGGACTTCTTGATGGGCTCGCGGTTGAACGTGTCGCGGAGATCAAAGACGCCGATTTTATTCTGGCGACTGGCAATGTGGAAGAGAGCGATTATTTGCTGCAACAGGCGCGGCAGCGAGAATTGCCAATGATCTGCGCCAACCCCGATCTTGAGGTGATGATTGCCGAGCAACGAATTCGCTGTGCCGGTTGGCTCGCTGCCCGGTATGAAACAATCGGCGGTAGGGTGATCCGCTTTGGAAAGCCGGAATTGTTTGCCTATATTAGCGCGCTGCGAGTTCTCGATCTGCCGGCAACGGAAGTGATCGCGATTGGCGACAGCCTTGCAACCGACATTGCCGGTGCAAATCGAGCCGGTATTCATTCAGCGCTCGTGATGACCGGCGTTCATCATGTTGAAGCGGGTCCGGATAATGTTCCCGATCATAAAGCTCTGACGGCCCTCTACGAACGGTATAATGCAGTACCCGACTTCCTGCTCAAGAGGTTTTCCTGGACCTGAGACGAATGCGGCTTGACGTAGATTGAGACACTGCATGGCCTCCACGGCAGAGCTTACCTTCCATCAGGTAACCGGATTGGTTTTGAAGCCTATGTCACCGTGGTCTGCCCTGCCAGGACCGGCAAGGAGAAGCATCCGGCCGGCGAAAGCCGGCGGAGACTATCAACTTGAGCTCCCATATCCGGCGATATAACGTCAGCCGGACGGGCGAATTACTGAAGCGTAGCCTTCAACCAAACCACGACCGCGGCCGCGCCCGCATCAGGACTGCCGATCGCGCGTTGCCCGAGATAGCTTGCGCGTCCAAGCCTCGGATACATGTTATTCGTTCGCCTCATTCCTTCCTCGGCAGCCTCTACAGCTTTGCGCCATGCGACATTGAATTCGACGTCCGAATCGAGTTGATCAACAAGTATCCGGGCTGCGGGCTCCAACGCATCAATCATGGTCCGATCGCCGGGACGAGCACCACCAAGATCCATAATCGCCTGAACCGCGTCCGAAAACGCCCCCGCGATATCGGCGGCGGACGGCTCGTCAACTCCCGACAACCGACGTGCCGCACGCACGAGTGCTGTGGCATAGAATGGTCCCGAACTTCCGGCGATTGCTTTTCTAACGCGGTCGCCGGCTTGCGAGAGCCCGTGGGCAATGTTGGAAAATGCAACATCCGGCAGGGAGAGTAACGCTTCTGCGCCGCGTCGCATGCTTGCTCCAAGGTCCCCGTCGCCTGATAGGCTATCCAGTCGTGCGAGCTCACTTTCCGCATCCATGAGGGCGCTGGCGATCTCGGCAAATAGTCGACGCAAATGCCGGCCCGATTCAGAAACAGTCACCACGGGCCGATCGCCAACTTCGTGTGTGGGATGGCGGCTTTTGCTAATCGTTGGTCTGACCTTATTGACTCTGCCTCCACCTGGCCAAGCGAGTGCTTCGACGGGATGGTCAAGAAACTCCAAGTCAACCGCTGTCATCGGCAAAACTGACAGGGAAAAGCCGGGCATGTCGAGCGCGGAAAGAAACGTTCCGGCAAAGGCACGAACCACCGTAATTCCTTCTTTCTCCAGCCGAGCAAGCCCAGCACGTGCCAGTATGGCAAGTTCCAGAGGTGGTGTTGATCCAAGGCCATTCACCAGCAGCGCGACATTGTCGCCGCGCTTAACTTTCCCATCTGCGATAATCGTGTCGAGAACGAGATCGACTAATGTATCGGCGGAAGTCATGGTCATTCTTTGCACGCCCGGTTCACCATGAATGCCAAGTCCAACCTCGATTTCGTTTTCTCCGAGTGTAAAACTCGGTTTTCCGATAGAAGGAAGCGTGCAGGAGCCAAGTGAAACACCCATAGAGGAGATCCGATCTGCCGCAGCAGCGGCGATCGCTGCGACGCGCGCAAGTGAAAGGCCTTGCGCAGCAGCCGCACCGGCGAGCTTGTGAACAAGAACAGTGCCGGCGATGCCACGGCGTCGCTCTGGAGGAACCGTTTCCCGAAGTGCTGCATCGTCAGCGACAACAACGACCTCGACAGGGATGCCTTCAGCTCGGGCCATCTCGGCCGCTAGGCCGAAATTTAACCTGTCACCAGTGTAATTCTTAACGATGAGAAGAGCGCCAGCCGGGCCACTCACGGCCAGAATTGCAGCCAAGACAGCATCTGCACTCGGTGAGGTAAAGACATCACCTGCGACTGCCGCGGTAAGCATGCCGCGTCCAACATAGCCGGCATGGGCCGGCTCGTGACCGCTGCCGCCGCCAGAGATGATCGCAACCTGGCGCGCATTGGGTTCCGGCAGGCCCGCCTGCACAATGATGTTCTCCTCAGAGAGGACGGCTGTTGCCGGCGATAGGGCAGCAATGCCTTCCAACATTTCTCTGACAATATCTTCTGGTCGGTTGACTAGCTTTTTCATCTTCATTCCTGTGAGATGCGAGAAAAGGAGGCCGATGCAGCCGCAGAGAGTAGGCCGCGGTTATCCCAAGGCCGCGAGCTCAATGGCACTATGCTTGCCGCGCTGCACAGCACGCTGCCTCTCTGGCGTATGGAGACGTTGCTCGACGGCGCGAGCAACAAGTGAAGCGGGCCAGGCAAGGCCGAAATAGCAAAGGGCCGTCAGCGCGAAGACGGAGAGCGGCATGAAACTCTCCGACATGATCTCCCGCGAGACGAGCGTCAGTTCGGGAACTGCGATGAGCGCACAGACCGAACTGTCCTTCAGAAGTGAGACCAGATTGATCAACAGCGGCGCGATCGTGTGCCGAACCGCTTGCGGCAAAAGTACAATCCGGAACGTCTGAAATGGGGTCATGCCGCTCGCTAGAGCCGCCTCGCGCTGTCCCCCCGGGATCGCGCCCAGTCCGGCTCGGAACACTTCCGCGAGATAGGCTCCATACACTATGGCAAGCCCGATCGTTCCGGCAGACCAGGACGACAGTGTAATCCCGGCACTCGGCAATGCGAAATAGAGTAGATAGAGGATCACGAGAACCGGCACGCCACGGGCACATGCGATATAAAGGTGTGCGGCGAGCCTTGTCGCGGTATGGCGGCGACTGCGCAGATATTCGATCAACAGCGCCAGCACCAGGGCGAGGCAAAATCCGCCCACGGTCACCGAGACCGTCAATCGCAGCCCATCAAGGAAGCGTGGCCCCCAGTCAGCGATATTTTGCTCGATGGTCTCGAAGAACATCATCGCGCCTCCAGTCGGTGCTCAATCAGTAATGTAAACTGTGCCACCATGCCAGTCAGAACCAAGTAGACAAGTGCGGCACTTCCATAAATCAACGCTGTATCAAAGGTTTCATTCACGAGTTGACGAGCGTTGAACATAATCTCGGGCGCAGCAATGGCAGCGACGAGGGAAGTATCCTTGACCAGCGCGACTGCGTAATTGCCGATCGAGGGTAGAGCCAACCTCAACCCCTGCGGCAACACGATTAAGCGGAAGGCTACGAAGGGTGTCAAGCCGATGGATATGGCCGCTTCGCTCTGGCCGGCGGGAACGGAGCGAAATCCAGAGCGAAATATATCCATGGTGATCGCGCCGCCGATCAGACCAAGCCCGAGGATGGCTGCCGTCATCGATGACAGGCGAATTCCAAGGGAGGCAAGGCCGAAGTAGAGAAGGAACAGGAAGGTTAAGCTCGGTACATTACGAAGTATTTCGACGTAGATGCGGATGGCTGTCTGGAGCATACGGCTGTTCGTTAACACGGCGATTGCCGCCAATGCGATGCCAATAGTGAGTGCCACGACCAGCGCTCCTGCCGTTACCTTGATGGTGACCAGTGCCCCGGTACATAGAGCTTCCGCAATTAATCTTGGAGGTGCTTCATTCATGTTTCCCTCCCAACTTCAGGCTTGCCAGGAACTGCCTCAGGCGAGGTGACCGTGGTTGATCGAGTACAGACTTTACCGATCCCTCTTCGACAATCTGCCCGCCATCCATGAAAATGATGCGGTCGGCGACCTCGCGCGCAAACGCGATCTCGTGCGTGACCAAAACCATCGCCCGCCCCTCGGATGCCAGCTCCTTGATCACGGTCAAGACTTCCCCGACAAGTTCTGGATCCAGCGCCGATGTTGGTTCGTCGAAGAGCAGAATTTTGGGTTGCTGCGCCAATGCCCTGGCAATGGCCACGCGTTGCTGCTGACCTCCGGAGAGCTGCTGTGGCATTGCCTCGGCTTTGTGCGCGAGGTGGACCTTGCCGAGGAGATCATCGGCAAGCATCTCGGCATCGCTTCGATTCATACCTCTAACCTTCTGTGGCTGTAGCGCAACATTGTCGCGAACGGACAAGTGTGGCCAGAGGTTGAAATGCTGGAAAACCATTCCGATTTCAGCGCGCTGCGGTGCCATAGCGCGGTCTGTCATTCGTTGGCCATTGGGGCGGCGGCCGATCAACTGCCCTTCGAGACGGATCTCGCCCGCTGTCGGTGGTTCGAGATAATTGATGGACCTGAGGCATGTTGATTTACCAGAGCCGCTCGGACCGATTAGAGCGACACGCTCGCCGCGCTCAAGTTTGAACGAGATGTTGTTGAGAACTGCAAGGTGACCGAAAGCTTTGCTGAGACTGGTAACCTCCAGAAGAGGGTTGACGAGCATGGTGGGTTCCCCTGTTTGCGCTGTAGATGCGGTCCATAACCAGCCGCCCCTTTGCTATTTTCCGCAGGTCGGCGGTGTCCAGCCGGCGGGGCGATCGACACCGACCCGAAAATTCTCCCCCGACGGCGTGTAGTTCGCATCGCTGATATTGCCATAGCGTTTCCCTATCGCCTTCACTTCGCACGAGGTCCAGAGCGCCCGGATCTGGGCGCTCAGATCTGCGGCAAGAACAGAGTTCTCCTTGGATAGGCCGAACACGTATTGGCGACCGAGGCCAGTCAGAAGTGGAAAGTCCGCGTTGTCGTCGGTGAACGCGCGATTGACGAGGTCCCATTCGGGATTTTTCGACAAGGCATAGTCGATGACCGGCGGGTCGCCCACTAATGCCTCGATGCGACCGGCCAGCAGATCGCGAAGTGCCGCGTCACTGCTGTCATAAAGCGAGAGTTCCAGCCCAGGCACCTTGCGAAGCTCCGGCAGGAACGAAAAGCCCGTCATCGAGCCGACTTTGCGGTTTTCAAGATCCTTCAGGGTATGCCATGCGAAAGCCTTCTTCGAGGTGATGCCGTTTTGAAAATAGCCAGTCGGATCCGTCATCGAGAGCGTCTCGGCACGTTGCCTTGTCCAGGCGACATTGCCGCCGATGATGTCGACGCGCCCGGTCTGCACAGCTGCGATCGCGCCGGACCATTCCATCGGCACGGGCTTGATTGTCAGGCCGAGCTTTTCTGCTGCAATCTGGAGGATGTCGCCATCATAGCCAGAAAGCCGCCCATTGCGGGCCACCAGTCCTGGCATGTCTCCTGTGATGGCGACCGAGAGCACATTGGGTTCGCTCAGATGATAAGCGTGATCGATAGCTGCAGCCGGAGCTGATGCCAGAGTGGCGGCGAGCGCCACGGCGCTGCCGAGGAGCTGATAAATCTGATGTCGCATGTTTGTTCCCTTTCGTTTCCTTTGCAGATTTTTAAGATTGGACAACCGTCGCCAGAGCGCGGTCGAGCCGATTCATGGCCAAGCCCGATATGGATGTTGGCGAATGGCCATCGAGGCAAAGCTCTGCGAGCACGGCGCCGACGGCCGGCCCCAGTTGGAACCCGTGGCCAGAAAAGCCGAAAGCGTGAAAGAGTCCCTCGACGGTGGGGCTTGGGCCTACCACAGGCAATCCGTCGGGCATCCGTCCTTCAATGCCCGTCCAGCTTCGTAAGAGTAGGACGTTCCTGAGTTGCGGCACCATGGTGATTGCAGCCGCGGCAGCCTCCATCGTGACCTCAGCCAGTGGCCTGGCGCGCAGATGTTCCCGATCGGCAATGCCGAGGCCGGCGCCGAAAATGACGCTTCCATGGGCAGTTTGGCGAATATAGATGCCGCCGCCGCAGACGCCGAGATTGGGACCGATCAGGGGAGCGATCGGCTCAGTCACACACATGTTTGGCGCCATTACCACCTCATTAACGTGATCACCGAATTGCGCGGCGATCGCCGAGCCCCACGCACCGGCGGTGTTGGCCAGCCGACGGGCTTTGACCACAGTAGGATCACCATCGAGCCGGATGAGAAATCCATCCCTGGAAGGCTCGGCACTGATCACCCGGCAATTCTCACGGATATCAGCTCCAAGTTTGCGGGCGGCACGCGCAAAGGCGGGCGCGACAAGCCGCGGGTTGGCTTGGCCATCCTCGGCGCAGAAAGAGCCGCCGGCATAGCGGCTCGAAAGATACGGAAATCGAATTTTGAGATCGTCTGCGTCGAGAACGAGAGTGTGAATTCCATGCTCGCGAAGGAGCAGATGATGCGCGATCAGCTCAGCCATATCGTCATCATTTCGGGCAAGCTTCAAATGGCCGGTGGCCGTAAACTCGCAATCCGTTCCGATCAAATTTTCTAAGTCGCCCCAGATTGCACGGCTCCTGCGTGCAAGGGCAAGCTCGGCGGGATGACGCCCCTGCTGACGCACGCCTCCATAATTGACGCCACTTGCCTGCCCACCGCAGCGACCGCGCTCCAGCAGTAATACAGAAGCGCCTTTGAGGCGGGCATGGAGGGCCGCTGAGCAACCGGCAAGCCCACCGCCGATGATCGCCATGTCAAATACGCCCGTCACGGCTCGCCTCGCACAAGATCGGCCAGTGCGATTGGCTTGACCGGCGCCTGGCCACGCAAACGGCCAACCGTCTCGAGACTTGTACCGGTCGTGGCTGAAATGAGTTCGGCAGCGGCGCTACCGCAGAGCCTTCCCTGGCAGCGTCCCATGCCGACCCGACAAAACGCCTTAATTCGGTTGATTTCGGACTCGCCCGACATCGCAACCGACTGACGGATAGTGCCCGCGGTCACGCCTTCGCAGCGGCAGAAAACAACGTCGTCCGACAGTTCGGCAGCAAGTTGATGTGGGAAGGCGAAGATTTGATCCAGCGCCTTTCGAAAGCGCATCGCGTTCTTGATCGTTTGGCCGTCGCGCCGGATCGTACTCAGCTCTGCCTGACCGAGATCATGGAGCAGTGCCGACGCTGCCAGCCGTCCGCTGGCCTGCGCAATCTCGCTGCCACGGATCGAAAGCCCATCACCGGCAAGGTAGACACGTGCGTTTGAGGAGCGTCCTTGGTGATCGGCTCTGGGTAACCATTGTCTTTGAACAGGATCAAAGGAGAAGTCCAGCCCGAGCAGATCAGCGATTTGAGTTTCCGCTTTTAGGCCGTAACCAATAGCGACACCATCGCAGCTTGCGACCTCGTCGCGGCCACGCCATCGAAAGGAAACACCCGTAACATGATCATCCGCGCCGCGAAGGATTTCGGTCAACCGGACGTCGGTTAATAGCCGAATGCCGCGCGCTTGAAGCATGGCGATGTAGAACAGCCCTTTTGCGAAAATGGTTCCGCCCGACGCAAGCGCAGGCAGCCTCTTTATATGACCGAAGGGATTTCCTGCTTCGAGCACAGCGACCACCCTCGCACCTGCCCGGGCATATTGGTAGGCTACGAGATAGAGGAGAGGACCGATACCAGCAAGGACGATACGTCGGCCGATCAGGGAGGCTTCGGCCTTGATCGCGATCTGTGCGCCGCCGAGACTATACACGCCCGGTGCCGTCCACCCCTTCACCGGCACGATCCTGTCCATGGCACCCGTCGCGATGACGAGGTGTGACCAGTTTTGGAGGGACGACCCATGTCTGTCGAGAAGATGCAGCTTGCCGTCGGACGCGCTCCAGATCTGGGTCTCGGGTCGGTAATCTATCTTCGGTCTGAGCGCAGCGAAGGTATTCCGGAATTCGGCCGCCCTTCGTCCATCGAACCCGTAGAGCTCGTCGTCGGCTCTCATGAGCTCGGGCCGTGGATGGCGGAAAATCTGCCCGCCCGGGAGAGATCCTTCGTCGATGACAACAGGGCGCAATCCTGACCGCACAAGGTCGGCCGCAGCCGAAATACCTGCTGGTCCAGCGCCGATGATAACGACCGTGGTATCCATCATATGGTCTCCGGTGCGATTGTCGAAAGTTTCATCCCCGCTTCGACGCGGTTCGTGCAGGCTCGTAGGCGCTGCCCATTATCTCGCCACAACCAGCAATCCTGGCATGCTCCCATCAAGCAGAAGCCGGAACGCTTTTCGGGGGCGAACTCAAAGTTGCGTGTGTGGCCCACTCCCATGCGGATGGCAGTCAGCACAGTTTCACCTTGCCGTGCTGCGTAGGATTGGCCGTCGACTGTGATGCAGATCGTCTCAGCATCACCGATACTAAGCCTCCCAGAGCCAAAACGGGGCTGATCTCTCATTGTCATACCCTTCCTCGAGTATTTGATGTTGACAGCGTATATATCCATATTATGGATGTCAATGTGGATATGAATCCATATAGAGAGATGCAATGAAGAGGTGTTCGAAAGTTGAATACGACCATAAAGAGTATTTGTGCGACGCCCGATGACGAATTTGGCGCTTTGGTTCTGGCGGCTCGTTGCAACGGGATTGGATCCATACCCGCAAACGTCCATAGATCCGCTCGCCTAACCCTTTTGGACACGCTGGGTGTCGCTGCGGCAGGATCAATGACCACTGCAGGAAGGGCATCGCTCAAGGCGGCAGGGGAGATATGGGGCGAGGGCGGAGCGACGGTCTGGTTCTCAAAACGTCGGCTGCGTCCTGTTGGCGCTGCCTTTGTCAATGCGACTTATGCGGCCGCGCTCGACCTCGACGACGGGCATAGGCAGGCATCGGGTCATCCCGCCGCAGCGATCGTACCTGCGGTGCTCGCCGTTGCCGAGCACATCGGTTGCAGTTCAGACCGCTTGTTGAGCGCACTCGTTCTCGGCTACGAGATCGCCGTACGTATCTCGGCGGCCCGCGATATCAAGACGATTCGGACAACGGATACCGGGCTATGGTGCGGACCTGGCGTTGCGGCAGCCTGCGGATGGCTGACAGGCCAGCCGACGTCCGTGATCGCCCACGCCATCGCGATTGCGGGACAAACGGCAACGTCTCAAGCGGCGACTGGCTGGACCAAGCTTGGCCATACCGTCAAGGAAGGCATACCATGGGCAACAGCAAATGGACTTCAGGCCGTGGCGCTCGCAGCCGCTGGCCATAGGGGACCGCTCGACCTTCTGGACGTTCCATCATTTTACGACCGGCAGCGCCTGTTGAACGACTATTCGGAGGACTGGGCCATACAGGGGGCTTATTTCAAGCTTTACAGCTGTTGCCGTTGGGCTCATGCCGCAATCGATGGAGCATTGGAACTCGCGGCTAGATTGCAGGTGGATGCAGATGACATCGAAGATTTGTTGATTGAAACCTTCGACCGTGCACTGACGTTGCCGAACCAAAGCGAACCACAATCCGCCGAGGCCGCACAATATAGCATTCCATTCTGCGTGGCTTTGGCGTTGATACATGGTCCGCAAGCGCTGCTGCCGATGGCTGATACGTACCTTTCCGACAAACGCGTAATCAGTCTCGCAAGACGCGTCCGGTTGTTAAGTATCAATAAATACGCTGACGTCTTTCCCGCCAGCACGCCGGCGTGCGTGACGATAACGGCAAAGGGCAGGAGCGAGGAGGTCGAAGTGCTGCACCCAAAGGGCGAAGCGCAGAATCCCCTAACGGTGAAGGAATTGCAGGAGAAGTTTTGGAAGCTCTCATCGGCACTCTGCAAGAAGCAAAGATTTGGAATTGTCGCGGCCGCCGACGGCCTCGGCGTTCATGACAGTGCGACAGCACTTTTTGAAGCCTTGGGCGGCTACGGCTAGACGTTTACAACGAGCCCCAGATGTATCAGGAATCCCTCTGACGCTAAGTTTGAGGGCAACGGATGGCGAAAGACGAGATTGCGGCGACAGGAACACAACTGCTTGACAGAGCGGTTACGATTTTGAAGTTCCTTGGCGATGCCGGTCAGAGCGGTGCATCAATGGCAACCATTGGCGAGGTGATTGGCCTGAAACAGCCAACCGTCCATCGCATCGTTACCGCCCTTGAGCGCCACGGGCTTGTCGATCGCGAGCGGGAAACCAAGCGCTACCGGCTGGGACTTGCGCTATTCGCAATGGGAGCCGCCGCCGCGGACGGAACCGGACTTCGTCAACTCGCTCGCCCGGCATTGTTGAGACTTGCCGCAGCAACAAGCGACTCGGTTTTTTTGATGGCTCGTGCCGGCTTCAATATAGTCTGTGTCGATCGCCAGCAGGGCACATATGTGATTGACAGCCTGACTGGCCATATTGGCGGGCAGATTCCGATGGGCATAGGGCCGGCAAGCCAGGCGATCCTTGCCTTTCTCCCACCGGCCGAGGCCGATGTCATTCTCGATACGAACGCGATGCTCTACAAGAAATTCGGCGCGCTCACGTCGCGTAAAATCAAAGATGCGCTCGAAAACATTCGCCGGCACGGATATGCGATCGATGATGGAGAGCTCGTAGCTGGAATTTCGTCTATTGCCGTGCCGATCTTGCCGTCCGGCCGCGACGCAATTGCATCGATCGCCATCAATCTCACCAGCCCGCGATTGACAGCCGAGCGAATTCCGGAACTTGTCGCCCTTCTCAAAAACGAAGTGCGAGAAATTGAGCAGCAGCTCAATCCGCTCGCCGAACAAGGGTGAAAATGAATTGCAGCTGTCAAGGTCGTCTTCGGCGTGGCGCCAAGCGCGAGCATTGAAGTCTCTGTAAAGTTGGAGTGTCGCGCTCCCTCAATCTGCCCAATTGCCGAAGGCTCCGCAGGGAGCAGCCGGCCGCAACGTCCGGGATTACATCTGACCTTAAATTAAAACAATCCGATGCGTGCCTATCGATCAAGGTCGACGAAATGTCATTGAACTTGCATCCGAACCGGAAAGTCGGCACTGAAAGGTGAGAAGGTTTTGAATTCGACATGGCGACGTGGACAGTGAACATACCGCCCTGCTTGATGAAGCGGGAAGCGAAATGAACCAATCACATCCGGAGAGCGGCGGCCCGCGCAAGACCAGTCTCTATGAGCAGCTCCATGGGCGATTGAAGACCAAGATCCTCGCTGGAGTGGTGCCTGAGGGTGCGGTCCTGACTGAGGCTGCCCTTGTCGATCTGATCGGCACCAGCCGGGCGCCGGTTCGCCAGGCGTTGCAGATGTTGTTTGATGACGGCCTGATCGTTCGCTTCGAAGGTCGAGGCTTCATCATCGGCGCACCGGGAACGGTGCCGAGGCGGGTAAAGCTCGCCGATTATCTCGGTAAATTGTTCGATGAAAATGGCGACAGGCCAATATTCGCCTGGCAGGCGCTTTACGAGGATGTCGAGCGCATCGTCGTCCACCGCTCTTTCTTCGGCCGCTATCGTATCAACGAAAATGAGCTGGCACGACATTTCGGCGTCGGACGCGCCGTGGCGCGCGATGTGCTGTTAAGGCTCGAGACGCTCGGCATCACCGAGAAGGACGACAATTTTCGCTGGTCGATCGTACCGCTCGACAGTGGGCGCATTCGAGACCTCTACGAGGTGCGCGAACAGATCGAGCCGGTGGCGCTCGCAAGTGCCTTGGGCGGACTTTCAGAAGAGCATGTTGACGCGATGCTCTCACGGCTGTCGCGAGCGCTTACGGATTATCCCGAGATTTCCGCATCGACCATGTACGAGTTGGAGCTCGATCTCCATCTGCGCAGCCTTCAGGCCTGCCCGAACAAGGAGTTCCTGAGTATCCTGAAGCGGACCCATTGCATCCTGACGCTCAGCAAGCACGTCGTCGGTAGCCGCGTAAAGATGCCGGACCACGAGCCTTTCCTTGCCGAACATATCACTGTCTTCAAGATGGTGCAGAAACGGGACGAGGAGGGGCTGCGGAAAGCCATGCGAGACCATATCCGCAATTCACAACCCAATGTGCAGGCCCGCGCGGCCTATATCCGTGAGCAATACCAGCCGGACGAATACGCCTTCATCATCTGATGCTTGGGCTATCAGGTGATGGCGCCGACCTGCCAGGGAACGAATTCGTTGTCGCCGTAGTCGAAGGTCTCGCTCAGCGTCTTCTTGCCGGAGGCAACCGCGATGATCTCTTCGAAAATCCGCTCGCCCGCCGCCTCAATCGTGTCGTCGCCGCTGACGATATCGCCGCAATTGATGTCCATATCCTCGCGCATATGATTGTACATCTCGGTGTTGGTGGCGATCTTGACGCAAGGAGCGGGCTTGAAGCCGGAGACGGAGCCTCTGCCCGTCGTGAAGCAGATCACGTTGCAACCGCCGGCGACCTGGCCCGTGACGGCAACGGGATCGTAACCGGGGGTATCCATGAAGACGAAACCGGGTTCGTCGACGATCTCCGAATATTCATAGACAGCTTTGAGCGGCATGGAGCCGCCCTTGGCGACTGCGCCCAGCGACTTCTCAAGGATCGTCGTCAATCCGCCGAGTTTGTTGCCATAGGACGGGTTGTTGTTGAGTTCGGCGCCGTTGCGGCGGGTATAATCGCGCCACCAGTCGATCCTCGATAGCAGCTTTTCGGCAACCGCCGGCGTGACCGCGCGGCGTGTCAACAGGTGCTCCGCACCATAGATCTCCGGAGTTTCCGCCAGGACCGACGTGCCGCCATTGCGCACGAGAAGATCGGAGGCATAGCCGAGCGCCGGGTTGGCCGAAATACCCGAATAGCCGTCGGAGCCGCCGCATTCCAGCGCAAGCTTGATCCCAGAGACCGGCTGAACCGCGCGCTTGGCGGAATTGACCTCCGGCAGCATGTCACGGATCATTTCGGATGCGGCGGCGATCGTCTTGCGGGTGCCGCCAAGATCCTGGATCGTCATGGTGCGCAGCCGGTTTCCTTCCTCCAGCTTGTAATGCTCCAGAATGGGTGCGATCTGATTGGTTTCGCAGCCAAGGCCGATCATCAGGATGCCGCCGAAATTCGGATGGCGTGCGTAGCCCTGGAGGGTACGGGCCAGATAGCGGTAGCCCTCCGACTGCGTGTTGATGGCGCAGCCGCCGCCATGGGTCAGCGCCACGACGCCATCGACATTGTCATAACCTTCAAGGCCGCCGGTGCGGTTGAAGTGTTCGGCGATATATTTCGAGACCGTCGCCGAGCAGTTGACCGTGGTGATGATGCCGATGAAGTTGCGCGTGCCGACGCCGCCAGCTCCGCGGTCGAAGCCCATGAAGGTCCGGCAGTTCTCTTGCGGCAACATGCCCGTTTCTTCGATATCGACGCTGAACTGATAGGGATGGTCGGATTCGATCACTGCGAGATTCTGCAGATGGACATGGCCGCCTGCCGGAATGAACCGCGTCGCAACGCCGATTGGCTGGCCGAACTTGCGGATCTCCTGGCCGGCCTCGATATCGCGCACGGCCACCTTATGGCCGCGAGGAATTTGGTCCGCAGCGATCAAGCCGTCGATGCCTGTCTGGCTGCCAGCACGGATCATCGCACGAGCGACCGCGACGTCGTCAATGGGGTTGAGCAGGATAACAGGCGAAACGGCGGACATGAGAAATTCCATCAGGTTGAATTAGTGTCTATTGCTAGCAATAGACAATTTTTCGGCGGAAGACGTCAAGGGCGATCGACGTTGGCCGCGAAGTTCTCTCCTTCAATCGTGCGGGTGGCGAGCGAGCCATGCCGCAAGATCGGCCTCCGCTCGCTCCAGGGCGTTGTGATTGAGCAGCTTTCTGAGAAATGCCACCGCAACCGCACGCGCTCTCAGATTGAACCGGCCATCGTCGTCCTGGCTGCCGAGCGGCTGATGGACGCCCAGTTTCACATAGAGCTGCTGCAATCGGTTCTGAACGCTGCGCACCGAGAGATTGCGCCTCTGGGCAATGGCGCGGTCGGTCAATCCGAGCGCGATGTCGACCAGGATCTCATATTCGGCCTCGGTGAAGCCGTTGACGTTTCCCAGGCTTTTTTGCTGCATGCCGCGCACTTCGCGGTCGATCACGCACTGACTTTCGATGAAGATGCTGCGCAGCGCCAGCTTCAGCCGGTCGTCGGAAGCCGATTTCAAAACATAGCCGTAGACGGCGCCGACCGGCACGATACGCGAGACGCCGCGGACATAGGCCTCATCCGAATAGTTCGACCAGAAGAGGATGCGTGTTTCGGGCCGCTCCTTCCATATCGTCCGGGCAGCCTCGATGCCGTTGCGCTGGCTCATCTGCAGGTCCATGACGACGTGGGCGGATTTCAAATCCCGCGCCAGCCGTTCGCCGGCATTGCCGTTTTCAGCTTCGAGCACGCCGTCGCATTCGGGAAGGGCGGCGCGGATCGCTTCATTCAAATAGGAGCGATGAAGCGGATCGTCTTCGATGATCAGAACCTTCATGCCGCCGCACCTCCTGCCGATTGTGTCCTGGCGGGCAGGCTGACGCTGACCAATGTTCCGCCGGATGTGCCGGCCGGCTTGATCGTGAAGCGCGCCGAGATCAGCCGCGCGCGGGTCCTCATGTTTTCGATGCCGCCGCCCGACAATCTGCGGGCATTTCCAAGCCCGACGCCGTCATCCATCACATCGATGGTTACCGCACCTTCGGCCGTT
Source organism: Rhizobium sp. UFLA01-1127 (assembly GCF_059803845.1). Taxonomy (NCBI): domain Bacteria; kingdom Pseudomonadati; phylum Pseudomonadota; class Alphaproteobacteria; order Hyphomicrobiales; family Rhizobiaceae; genus Rhizobium; species Rhizobium sp. UFLA01-1127. Next base: position 42,661 of record NZ_JAUQTZ010000005.1, read on the forward strand.
TTTAGATGAACCTCGACGCTCTCAGCTTGGGCGTGGCGGATAGCGTTGTTGATCGCCTCCTGCGCGATGCGGAACAGGGCAATCGATACCGGCTGTTCGAGGCAGTCGATGGCGCCACCTGTCTCATCCTTCAGCTTCCAGATCAACGTGGCCCCGCTCTCCTGGATCGACCGTTCAAGATGGTTCTCGACCGCCTGCGCAAAGCCGAACAATTGGAGGACCGAGGGCTTGGCTTCCTCGATGATCTGACGAAGATCGTGCATGCTGTGCTGCAGGCCGCGAAACATTGGCTCGAGCGCTTCACCGGTGACATCGGGCTGTCGGGCAAGCCGCTCCAGCCGCCGGGCAAGGCGGGTCAGATCGGCCAAAATCTGGTCGTGCAGGTCCATGCCGATGCGTTGACGTTCCGCTTCCAGAGCTTCGGTCAGCTTCAGGGCGCCGAGCCGCAAACCCTCTTCGCGGGCGCGGGCCTCGGCTTCCACGATCGCCGACCGTTTGGCCTGGTCGGCGGCGCGGATGGCAAAGAAGTGCGGTGCGAGGAGATCGGCAATCACGCGCGCGTTCTCGATATCCTGCATGGTGTAAAAGCCCGTCCGGTGGCTTGAGCAGGAGAGGGCGCCGATGACGTGGCCCTGCACCTTCAGAGGCACATGCAGGCGGCTATGCAGAGACTGATGGAAGATCGGATGCGAGAAGGCGCCCTGGAAATGGAATTGCGGATCTCTCCAGGCATCATCGGTTAAGAGATAATCGGTCTCGCCCCATAAAAGCGTGCGGATGGGGCTGTTGCTGACGGGTGCCGGAAAACGGCGGCCCCAATCCGTTTCCATGCCGCTCTCGTATGCTGTGTGGAATTGCTCGTCCACCAGCATGATGCATACATCCAGATGATCATGCGGAATGACGTGACTGATTTCCGCCGCCACCGCCCGAATGACGGAATGAAAGTCGAGTTGTCCGGCAAGCAGCCTTGATATGTTGAGGTAATGGTCGAAGACCGATTCTGGCGCCAAATTGCGCAAAACACGCCCTCCCAGGCAAAGCATCGACCTCTTCTCCTCCGGCCGATGACGGCATGCGAATTCCCGACGCCATTAAGCGCCGATCCAAGCGATCCGTCTTGCGGACTTGCGCATTTTTTCTGCGGGATCCCGCAGGGATCCGCATGTTAAGCGCCTGTACAAGCGAAACAATCTCCGACATCCTGTTTCTACTGACTGGGGAACCTTCAGTGCAAATATTATTTTCGATCGTTCGAGGAGCCCGTTCGAAGATCTTGGCCCGACGGTCGAAGCTCGGGCTCATTGGGAGGAAAATATGAATATTGCCAAGATGCTTCTGGCATCCGCCGTCGTCGCTTGCGTCGCCGTGCCGGGTTCCGCTTTTGCCGATACATCGTCCAAGAAAATTGCATTGTCGAACAACTATGCCGGCAATTCCTGGCGCCAGGCCATGTTGACCAGCTGGCAGAAGGTCACCGGCGAAGCGGTCAAGACCGGTGTCGTTGCTGCCGCCGATCCGTTTACGACAGCCGAGAACCAGGCGACCGAGCAGGCCGCCCAGATCCAGAACATGATCCTGCAGGGCTATGATGCGATCGTCATCGACGCCGCATCCCCGACCGCGCTCAACGGCGCCATCAAGGAAGCCTGCGATGCCAAGATCGTTGTGGTTTCCTTCGACGGTATCGTCACCGAACCCTGCGCCTGGCGCATCGCCGTCGACTTCAAGGGCATGGGCGCCAGCCAGATCGAATATCTCGCCAAAAAGATGCCGAAGGGCGGCAACGTCCTTGAAATCCGCGGACTTGCCGGCGTTTCCGTCGACGACGAGATTTCCGCCGGCATCCACGAAGCCGCCGCCAAATATCCGCAGTTCAAGATCGTAGGTTCCGTCCATGGCGACTGGGCACAGGATGTGGCTCAGCGTGCCGTCGCCGGCATCCTGCCGAGCCTTCCCGATATCGCGGCGGTCGTAACCCAGGGCGGCGACGGCTATGGCGCAGCCCAGGCATTCGCGGCAGCAAAGCGTCCGATGCCGACGATCGTCATGGGCAACCGTCAGGATGAGCTTGCCTGGTGGAAGAAGGAAAAGGATGCCAGCGGCTATCAGACCATGTCGGTCTCGATCGCGCCCGGCGTCTCGACACTCGCCTTCTGGGTTGCTCAGCAGATTCTCGACGGTCAGCCGGTGAAGAAGGATCTTGTCGTGCCGTTCCTGCGCATCGATCAGGATAACCTCGAAGCCAACCTCGCCACGACACAGGCGGGCGGTGTCGCCAACGTCGAATACACGCTGGACGATACGAAGAAGGTGATCGCCGCGGCGAAGTAGTCGATATCGATAGGCAAATGAAGGCCGGTGCTGCCAACGAGGCGGCGCCGGTCGGACGCAACGCCCGGCCGGACGATCCATGATTGCAGTCAAAGACAATAGCGCGATGAAAGAAAATGCCGGGCGGCAGGCCGTCGTCTCGGCCAGAGGCGTCAAGATGCATTTCGGCGCCGTCAAGGCGCTCGATGGTGCCGATCTCACCATTCATGCCGGCGAATGCATCGGCCTTGTCGGCCACAACGGCGCCGGCAAATCGACGATCGTCAATGTCATCAACGGCGGTCTCAGCCCCCACGAAGGAACGGTCGCCTATGAGGGCAGCGATAAGGTGCACGGAATCAATGCGGCGCGTGCGCATGGCATTCGCTGTGTCTTCCAGGAGCTTTCGCTTGCGCCCAATCTGACCGTCGTCGAGAACATGCGGGTCGTTCACCATGGTCTTTCCGGCTGGAGCTGGCGCCGGCGGGCAGCAGAGATCGTTCGCGCCAAGCTCGATGAGATTTTTGCCGGCCACAGGATCGATGTCATGCGCACGGTTGGCGAGCTTTCCATCGCCGAACGGCAGATGGTCGAGATCGCGATCACTTTCTCCACCGTTAGCGAGAGGCCGAAACTCGTCATTCTGGATGAGCCGACGTCCTCGCTTGATGCTGGGCTTGCGGCGCAATTGATGGCCTATGTGCGTAGCTTCGTCCAAGCCGGCGGTGCTGTGATGCTGATCTCGCATATTCTCGGCGAGATCCTGTCGACCGCCAGCCGCATTCTCGTGATGAAGGACGGCCGTGTCGTCGCCGATCGCGCCGCTCAGGATTTCAGCGTCAACAGCCTTGTCCAGGCAATGGGCAGCGTCGTCAAGGAGCAGGACCGCAAGCGCCGCAATGAGGAGCGTGCCGCAACGGCTCCGATCCTTGCTCTGCCTTCGCGCGGCGGAAAAGGTCTCGCCTTCGAAGTCCGCAAGGGGGAGGTCGTTGGCCTTGCCGGTCTTGCCGGCCACGGTCAGACCGAAATGCTGCTCGATCTCCATCGGTCATTGTCGGGCAATTGGCTGCCGGGAAGGCAAAACAATATCACTTTCGTCGCCGGCGATCGTAGCCTGAACGGAACCTTCCCTCTGTGGAGCATCCTGAAGAACCTCAGTATCGCATCGCTCGGCGATCTATCGAAGATGTCTCTCGTCAACAGGCAGCGTGAGGAAGGTCTTGGAGCCGACTGGAAGGGACGGATCGAAATCCGCACGCCGACGATGGCAAACGGCATCCTGTCGCTGTCGGGCGGCAATCAGCAAAAGGTCCTGTTCGCGCGTGCGCTGGCGACAACCTCGCCGATCGTTCTGATGGATGATCCCATGCGCGGCGTCGACATCGGCACCAAGCAGGAAGTCTATCGGATCTTAAATGACGAGGCTTCCGCCGGGCGCACCTTCATCTGGTATTCCACCGAAATGGACGAGATTTGCCTATGTGATCGCGCCTATGTCTTTCGCGATGGCGCAATCGTCGCGGAACTGGTTGGAGAAGATATTACGGAGGAAAATGTGCTGGCAGCTTCCTTTGAAGGGGAGGGCGCATGATCCGTCCATCGTCCTCCACCTTGCGTTTGCTCATCCCGGCGCTGTCACTTGCCGTCCTGCTGGTCGCGGTCTTTTATCTTCAGCCGCGGGCCATGAGCTATGTCGGCCTCAATCTGCTTTTCAATCTCGCAGTGCCGATCGCGCTGGCGACGATCGCCCAGATGATGATCATGTCGGTCAATGATCTCGATCTGTCGATGGGAACCTTCGTCAGCTTCACCGCCTGCGTGGCCGCGACTTATTTGCAGTCGGCGCCGCTTTTGGGCATTGTCATCCTTGTCGCCGCGATTGCCGTCTACGCCGTCATGGGTGTGATCATCTACGTCAGGGACTTGCCATCGATCGTCGTTACGCTGGGCATGAGCTTTGTTTGGGGCGGGTTCGCGGTATTGCTACTGCCGGCACCGGGCGGCACGGCACCGGATTGGATTCGCTGGCTGATGACGTCCAAGCCGCCGCTCGTCCCGATCGCGATTGTTGCGAGTGTCGTCATCGCGCTGATTTCCCACCTGATCGTCATGCGTTCGTCGTTCGGCGTGCTGATCCGCGGCGTCGGCGGCAATCAGCGTTCGCTTGAACGTGCCGGCTGGTCCGTCGTCGCCCTGCGCGCAGCAGCCTATGGGCTTGCCGGTCTCTTTGCGGTCTTGTCCGGCATTGCGCTGGTCGGGCTTACCACGTCGGCCGATGCGAATATCGCGCTGCGCTACACGCTGTTGTCGATCGCAGGCGTCATCCTCGGTGGCGGGGAATTCATCGGTGGCCGAGTCTCGCCGATCGGCGCTGTCGTCGGTGCTTTGACACTGACCCTGGCGGGCTCCTTCCTGTCATTCCTGCGGATTTCGCCGGACTGGCAGATCGGCGCGCAAGGCGCCATCCTGATCATCGTGCTGGCCCTGCGGCTCCTGCTCAACCGTGTCGAAAAGCGGGAAAAACAATCATGATCGCTCTTCGTGCGCTCGGCCGGAAGCCCTGGATCTGGTCGTTCTTCGCCACCATTATCGTCTGGCTTGTCACCGTGCTTTTCACCGGTGGCGCAAGCTCCCTTGGCCTGTCGCAGGCGGCGCTGACCTTCGCAGCCTTCTCCGTCATCGTCGGCATCGGGCAGATGTTCGTCATCACGCTTGGCCCAGGCAATATCGATCTTTCCGTGCCGGCTACCATGACGCTTGCCGGCACCTTGGCGCTGAAGCTGATGAATGTCGAGGACGGCATGATCGTGCCCGGTTTGCTGGTGTCGATCCTGATCGGCCTTGGCATAGGCATCGGCAATTATGCCCTGATCAAGCTCTTGCGCATCCCGCCGATCATCGCGACGCTCTCGATGAGTTTCATCATTCAGTCGACGGCAATCTGGAGCAACCGCGGCCTGCGCATCAAGCCGCCGGAGCAGCTCGCCGATTTCGCCACGTCCGGTTTCCTCGGCATCCCGAATGTTGCGATCGTTGCGCTCCTGCTCTCGGTTCTTGCCTGGGTCCTGCTCGAGCGAAGCATTTACGGCAGATGGATCTCGGCAATCGGGCAGAGCATGTTCGCGGCGCGCATGGCGGGTATTCCCGTCGACGGAACGCGGCTTGCGACCTATGTGCTCTGCGCCATTCTTTCGTCGATCTGCGGCTATCTGCTGGCAAGCTTTTCCGGCGGCGCTGCCCTTAACATGGGAACCGAATATCTGCTGATGTCGATAGCTGTCGTCATCATCGGCGGAACGGCTGTCGCCGGTGGCGATTCAAACGTGCCGGGCATATGGGGGGCTTCCCTCTTCATGTTCCTGGTCGTTTCCATGCTGAACACATATGGCTTCGGCGCAGGTCCAAGGCTCGTTCTCACCGGCCTCATCATCATAGCCGTCATTCTCGTCGCAGGAGGCCGCCCTGTCGGCGGGCGCTGACACTGTTCCCTCAGCAGTTTTAGGAAATAGCAATGCCAAATGATGTATCGTCCCTCTATGAAATCTACGACATTCGCTTCCGAAACCTCGTGGTTCCAAGTGCCGGGCTTGACGAGCTTTATTCGGACTGCCGTTGGGCGGAAGGCCCTGTCTGGTTCGCAGATACCGGATGCCTGATCTGGAGCGACATTCCCAGCGAACGCATGCTGCGCTGGGTGCCGGGAGGCGGCGTATCGATCTTCCGTGCGCCGTCGAATTTTGCCAATGGCAACACGCGGGATCGTCAGGGGCGGTTGATATCCTGCGAACATGGCGGCCGCCGCGTGACGCGCACCGAGATCGACGGCTCGATCACCGTGCTTGCCGACAGCTACAAGGGCAAGCGGCTGAACTCGCCGAACGACGTGGTCGTCCGCTCGGATGGATCCATCTGGTTCACCGATCCGACCTACGGCATCCTCTCCAACTACGAGGGCTACAAGGCGGAGCCCGAGCAGGCGACCCGCAACGTCTACCGGCTCGATCCGTCAACCGGAGCACTGGAGGTGGTGGTCGACGATTTCCGCCAGCCGAATGGCCTGGCTTTTTCTCCCGACGAGACAAAGCTCTATGTAGCGGACTCGGCGGCAAGCCACGACGTCAATGCCCCGCGGCACATTCGTATCTTTGACGTTGTGAATGGCAAAAAGCTCGCAAACGATCGGGTCTTCTGTAACATCGACACCGGTATCCCCGACGGCTTCCGGGCCGATGTCGAAGGCAACATCTGGACCAGCGCCGGCGACGGCGTCCATTGTTTTGCAGCCGACGGAAGCCTGATCGGTAAAATCAAGATACCGCAGACGGTCGCAAATCTTACCTTCGGCGGACCGCGGCGGAACCAGCTGTTCATAACCGCGACGCAATCGCTTTATCGCGTTTTTACGACGGCAACCGGGGCGCAGATGCCTTGAACGGTTGGCGTGGTGTAGATAAGGCGACGAGAAAGCTGCAGCACCGAAAGCTATGCTGCAGCTGTAGCAAACCGCCGACAAGATAGTGCCGCCTCAGGGTCCGAGGCGGCGCTATTCGGCTCATAGCAAGCCTTCGCGAATATCTTGACGGGGAGGTTTGTCGAGCGTTCAGGCCAAAACTACCGACTAATCCTAGATAAAATGGGGCCTTGCCGGACAAGGCCCATTTCAGAAGTTTGATTCCTTACACGCCTAGTCGCAGACGGTGCTGCGGACCACGACCCTGTGGTGATGGCGGTACGCGTAACGCCTCTCCGTCCAGCACCGCCGGCCATAGCGATATCTCGGGCCGTCATAGTAGCCATCATATGCATAGCCTGGCGGGTAGCGATAGTAGCGTGGTGGTGGCCTATCGTAGTCGTAGCGAGGCCCAACACCGTACTCAAAGTAAACCTGGGAGAATGCCGGCGACGCTGATAACGTCGTTGCAAGCACCAGCGCTGCGATTGCGATCATTTTCATGTCTTCGTCCCATCCGATTTGGACACACTCATTGGCAAGGCTGTATCCCACGCCACGGATGTTAATACGTCATGAGCGTTGCTCCTGAAATGGACCAAAGTCCCGGTCTATCCGGACTTTGGCCCCATAAGGCGCAAAAGCATTTCCGCTTGGACCAAGAGGCTGTCTAGTCGCTTCGGTTCAATGAAGTTCGTCGGGATGCCGAAATTTCCAATGTTGACCAAGCTATTGACTCGGCGGCAATGCGGCCCATCCGCTATCAACGCTGGGATTTCTGACGATATTACCGTCGACGCCTGCCTCTTCTCTCGCTTTAGTCTCGCCGTGGGCGCCGCAGAGTGAAGCTTTCAAACGGTGCGATCTGACCATCGGGGCCGACCACGTCGTAATATGTCACCTTGATCGTCGTGAAGTCACCCGGATGGGCGCCGGGGTCTAGGTCGAAAGCGGCAAAACCATAGGCGTGGGCGACATTTCGCACAGCCGACCATGGCGCTTCTTCCACGACATAGACCGGTGGGCGCTTGTGAGTGTCGGGATTGAGATCGCCGACTCGCATGATGACACGGCAGCAGGGCGGGTTGAAGAAAAGTTCGTTCGACGGGACCGAAGTGCCGCCGCCGCCGATCACCATATGCACCGTGCCCTTGGTCGTGTCGATCACGTCGGTTGCGGTTCCAACCGGGATCGGCGTCAACGTTTCATTATTCTGCTGGCCCCGGATGGGATGGGAGCGTTCGTAATGGTGCTCATGTCCGCAAACCACCAGATCCACGTCATACTTATCGAACAGCGGTAGCCATTCCTGGCGGATACCAAGGTCGGCTCCATTGAACTTGTCGGCTGTGGAAATGGCGACCTGATGCATGCATACCACCAGCCAATCAATCCCCTTGTCGGCTCGGGCGGCGGCGAGCTCCTTCTCGAGCCAGGCCTTCTGGGCGCCGCCTGAATAGCCGCGCACATAGGAATCGCCGCCATCCTGGTAGACAACGTCGTCATTGGCGATCGCAACCACCCGCACCGAACCTGCCGTGAAGCTGTACCAGAGACCATGCGTTACATCGGTCTGCCCGTCGGCCGTCGGCAGAGAGAAATAGGTCTGGTAGGCCTTGTAGCCGATCGGTCCGTTTCCGAGCTCGTTCTCGTGATTGCCGGGGGAGGGCATCCAAGGGCGGTTGCGGGCGCTGCGCGTATTGTTGTTCCAAAAATCCCACCAGGTGCGCACGCGGTCCTGAGCGAGATTGGCGTAGCATAGGTCCCCGTTGAAGAGATGAAAGAGCGGACGCAGGCGCTCGACGCCGAGCGTGGTATCGCCAGCGGCGGGCGAGCCGAGATTATCATTAATATAGGTGGGGCCGTTCAGCTTCACGCCGGCCGGCGGAACGAAGACCTTGCCGAGGGTGGGCGTGCCTTGATCACCGAAGCTGGTGAAGCGCAGGGGCTGGCGCCCGCGCGGAGACGTTCGGAACGTGCCGAATTGCGGCTCGGCGCCATCATGGAGGGCCGCGTAGAGATAGGAGGCGTCCGCATCGAGCCCCCTTACCTTGGCATGATATGCATAGACGGTTTGGTTGGACTTGGCGTCGACATAGTTTGCTTCGTCCGCGGCCACCGTCTGCTCGAGCTTGCCGTCGGGGCGGCCGATAAGCACGCGCGGCTGCTTCACCGGTTGCAACGTATGCCAGGATACGACCATTTCAGCAGAAGCATCGGCGCCAAACTGGAGATGGAGCCCGGCGACCGGCGGCGTTACGATCGGATCCGGCAAATCAGTGGCAGCCGCTGTTGGCGCATCCTCGTCAGCGCTGGCAAACGAGCCCGTCAGCAGCACACCAGTACCGATGCCGGCGGCGGCAAGGAGCTTGCGGCGGCTGATATCAAAGTTCTTGTCGCTGTCGGGTGTTGTCATGGCGGGGCGCTCTAACGAGTTTGGGTGCTTCTTGCTAGCGCGAGACCGTGACTGTGGTGCGACAGTCTGGCTAGGCCGCAACCACAAACGGCGACCAATCGAGACATCCCGGCTCGACTGCTGCCTGCGCCGATAGATATTAATCGCTGCTTTTTCTCAGCAGTTCCGGTCCGGAACAAATGGTCAGACAGGATTGCCTCCACCCCCATCTGGCCGCGAGACAAAACATCTCTCCGCGTGGTCAAAGCTGATTGGCTCGGTTGCGCTAGCTGAACTGAAAAAACCGCCCAGATCGAAAGTCATGCGGCATGCACTCCAGACTGGCTAGATCAGTGCTATCCGGTTGTCGGCCAACAACTGAGATTTGACCGATGACCAGTCGATTTCCCATCAATCTCAATAGGCACCCGGCTGCGGATGGGTCGCAAGCATCAGGTCCCGCAGGCCGCGGCTGCCGTCGCGGTTGCCGGTGGCGGCGACTGCGGTGAAGATGCGCTCGGCGTCGTCGTACATTTTGAGATTGAGATAGCAATATCCGCGCAGCACCATGAGGTCGATGCGCTCCTCCTGCAGCTGGGCGCGCTGATCAAGATAAAGCAGGGCTTCATGGTAGCGTTTGGCGGAAAATGCCGAGAGCGCGCGATCGGAGAGAATGGCAACCTGCAGTTCTGCGGCACGTTGATGGCTCATCGGCGCCTTGGTTGCAGCAACGGCTGCATTGTTGGCAAGGCCGGCTCGCAGGTAGGCGAGGCTCTGCCCGTAGGCTGCCTCTTCCCGTGACTTGGGATTGCTGTCGTTCAATGCAATGCCGAAGGCTTCCACTGCTTCCATCGGGCGATTGAGGTTCATCAGGCACCAGCCGCGAGCCAGCGCGTTTGCAGGCGTCAGTAACTCTGAATTGGCCGTAGTGGTGCATCCCGCCCGTTGACGGGAGGCGCGGCTGGCTGCTCGGAGCCGGGTTTCGGGTGCCACATATTCGGCTGAAGGCACACGACGAACGGGCGCAGCCGGCTGTGCTTGGACTTGCGTGTTGACATAGGGCTGCGTTGCTGGAGGTTCAGGTGCCGCTTGGGAAGCGGCCGGCGGAGCGTTCGGGATCGCGCCTTGCGGCGTTACCTGCTGCCCAGTCTGTGGCAAGGCTTGCGGTACGACCTGGAGTATGGGCTGTGCTGTCTGACTGGGCGATGGCAGTGGCGCGGAAGCGGGGGGGCGGGATGCCGGCTCGTTGAGAACCGCAATGCGTTGCGAGCGACCCGCCCAAAGGCGTTGTACTTCGGCGACGCCCTGCCGGTCGTTCAATTGATTGCGCGTGATGGCAAGGCCATAGGCGGAAGGCTCATCATCAGGCTTCCAGCGCAACGCCGTCTCGAACCAGCGAGCCGCCGCTTGCGGCTGGTTCATCGAGCGGGCATACCAGCCGAATTGCTGCGCCGTCGGAACATATTTCTCCTTCACGGTCTCTGCGGCAACGCGCTGCAGGACATCTTCGCTTAGATTAGCGGGCGGTTGCAGCGCCATCAGATTGGCTGTCGCCGCAAGATAGGTCGCCATGGCATCCTTGGATTCGTTGCGCCACTTGTACATGGCGTCCTCGGCTTCCTGCGGCTTATGGTCCGCGATCAGCACCAAGGCGAGGCCCTGCGAGATCGTCGCGGAGTCTTCCTTCTCATGCGCAGCCTTGAACCATTGTTCGGCATCGCTGTAGTTACTGCGGCGCAGATAGTACCAGCCGAGGAGCGCATCGTCTGAGGCAAGGTCCTGGCTGCGGGCGACGCGCTCGACCTGGGAAAGATAATCCTGCGAGACCGTAAGCTTCGGATCCTCGTTGCCCTGCGCCACGAAACGGCGGGCGAGATCGATCCTGATGCTGTCGAACTCGCGGCCACCATTGCCGTCGGGCTTTTCGAGCGCCAACAGGTCCTGCATCGGCTGGTAGGGCAAAAGGACCGCAGCCTTCTGGATGGTCGCGAGCCTCTCCTGCGGATTGGTGCAGGATTTCAGGATGTATTTGTAGGCGTCCTGGCCGCGCGCCGCACGATCAGTGCGGACGAAAGCTTCGGCGACGCGCCAGAGGACATCGATGTCGCTGCATGTCAGCAGGCTTGGGGTCCGGGCGCCGATGTCAATGACGGTTTGATATTGCTTGAGGTCGGAAGCATTGACCAGGCGCGTGCGCGCTTCTGCGACGTCCAGACGTTCGAGCAGATCGGCAGGCGGTTGCCAGCCAGCTTCCGCCGACTGGCGATCTGCGATCGCTTTACGCACCTCGCCGTAGCGTCCCTCCGAATAGAGTCGCCACATGGCTTCGAGCTGCTTGTCGCTGTTTTGCGGTATGGCCAGCGGGTCGGCGGGCGGCGTCCAATTCGGATAGAGCGCCTGAAGCCGGGAGATTTCGGCCTGAAGGCGCGCCTTGTCGCCGCGGCTGGCGAAATAGCGCAACGCGCTTTCGTCGACTTTGGGCGGATTGTTTGCGGGTTGGGCCTGGCCCGGCTGCTGCGCCGATGGCTGCTGCGTCGGCTGAGGGGTGGCCTGTGCCACGGAATCCGATGCGACCGCGCCCGTTTGCGGTGCGCTTGACGCATCGGAAAGAACTGCGGAGGGCGCAGCTGCCTGTATATGATCAGAGAGCGTTCGAACGTCGATGAGCTGGCCGGAGCTGCCGCCCTGCGAGGTGTCCGCGGCAAGCATAATCTGCGGATCGATGCGTCCGGACTTTGCCAGCTTGATCTTGTCTTCCGGCGTGTCGTGGTCCTTCGTCGCGAGCGTGAAGCCCGCCACGGCGACGGCCATGAAAGCCATGATCAGGGTGGACTTTATAAACACTCGGGGTGTTTCTCCGTGACGAAAGCAAGGCTCAAGAGTTGCAAGGTGGCCGGATAATACAGCGACGGCGCAAACTGACGGACCGAAGTCGGCAGCTTCGTTCCGTCCACCACACACGCCACAACATGGTTAACAATTTTATAACCGGGGTCAGAAAGCAGGTCTTTCGGCCTGCCCGTCGTGAGGTCGATCGTCGCCGGCTCATCCCCTTCAACAGTCATGCCTTGCTGCAGACGCGTGAGCAAGGCTTTGTCGCCGACGCCCGCGCGGGCGAGGTAGAGCGGGATTCTGACGGCATTATAGCCGAATTCCGCTTCGAAACCGTCTGCCGGTGCCGGCTTGGATCGCAGGCTGACCCAATCCGCAGGAAGCTTGCGAGGGCCGAACTGCATCGATTGCAGCAGGGCAAGACCATCGTCGCTCAGTTTCTGCCAGCGATCGGAAGGCGCCAACAGCGCCATGACGGGAATAGCCTCAAAGATCCAATAGGACGGATTGATGATCGGGCCGTCCTTTTGTCCAGGCGGCTGATAGCCGTCCACGCCGGGAATGAGCAGTGTGCGGCCTCCGGCATTAATGATGAGGTGCGAAAGGATGGCCTTGGCCATGGTCGCGGCGGCCTGCAGATAATCCGTCTTGTTCCAGGCGGATCCCGCAAGTGCCAAGGCGTAGGCGATCAACAGATCTCCATCCGACGCGTCGTTGGTGTCGGTTACGTGCGGCGTGGCGGCCGGATCCCATTTCCAGACGGCAAGACCATCGTCGCGCAGCAAAAGTTCGGTGCGGGTGAAATACCAGATCTGCTCGAAGTCGGCCGGATTATTGGAAAGATAGGCAAGCAGCAGGCCGTAGCCTTGCCCTTCGCTGTGGCTGATGCCGCTATTGCCGTTGTCGATGATGCGGCCGGTCGCGTCGAGGAATTTCGCCTTATAGGCAGCCCAAGCCTGCGGGTCGATTGCGGCGCGCTGAGCAGCCGCCGGCTGGGCCATCGCAAGGATGGCGGCGCTAAAGACCGCAAGAATGGAGCGCCAGGGTTTCATTCGCGCCTGCCAATCCTGGAAAGAACGCTTGCCGTGCTGACGCCGAGCAGGAAAGAGCCGGCCACGAACAGGAGTGCATATGACAGGATATTGCTGGAGAGCCAGTTCGCAGCAATCAGCCGGTAATTGGTCAGCGACCAGGGCTCCGACATGACAAAGTCGAAACGGCTGACCGCTACGGTGTTGATCTTTCCGGTCTTGCCGGAATAAACGGTGATCCGCCCGCCGATCTGCGGCCAGGTATTCTGGTTGGTCATCGCATCGACGCCGGCACGCAGGTCACCAGCACTTGGCGCCGTCACGACGGTCCAGGTTGCGTCATTGGTTGGATTGGCCTCCTGTGCAATCAGCAAGGTATTTGCATTCGAGGGTGTGAACACCTGTTCCGAGCCGGGCACGAAGCGCAGCGAGCTCAAGGTGATATCGAAATTGCGGTGCATCCATTGCTGGAAGCTTTCGAACTGCCCCTGCAGCAATCCGCCGCTGATGCGAGAGTTCCAATCGGCGATTGTGACGGAAGCTTCCGGCGTAGCGTTTTGGCCCGGAGCGGGCGGGCGCCAGGCCACCTGGCTGGAGGCGGCGATGTTCATTTGGGTCAGGATCGTCGAGGGGAGTTGCGAAATCGAGCCGATGAACAAGGCGTTGCGCGTGCCGACCGTGTTTGGGGAGGCCGTCGGTTCAACGGCTATGGGGCGCCCGGCGACAAGCGCCATCTGCCCCAGAAGGGTCGCGGTTGCAGACAGGGTATCGGCATCCGCCCGGTCGATGAACAGCGCGGTCGGTTCGCTGTCGCGATTGTATGGATAGCCGGTGCCGGAGAATGCTGCCAGGTTAGGTCTTTGCGCGACACGAGCGAAATCCGGAATGCTGAACTGGCTCGTATCGAACAAGGCAAATCGCGGTGTCGTATTGGATGTGGCTGCAGGGGTGCACGCCGTATCTTCGTCTGCCATCAACATGGCTTCAAGCGTCACCGTGTTCAGCCCCGGCTTGAAATGGCGCATGGTGATTCGGATCGGCAATTGCCGGAAGATGCCACCTCCGGTCGCGGTGATCGGCTTCGTCGTGGCGATGCTGCCGTTGACATAGACGTCGATGTGGCTGCCTGGCCGCACATCCTTGGCATAGGCCGCGTCGAGCAGAATGGTGGCTTCGCCATAGGCATTTGCGTAGAAATCGGATGGGATCGCGACATTGAAACTGGTGTGGAAGCGACGCCCGGAAAATTCCGTCGTCTTGACGCCAAGTTGCTGGAATGAAAGGCTGGCTTTGGAATAGATCAACGGCGCATCTGGTGCCGTCCAACGCTGCGTCACCAAAAGATCGCGGCGGGTTCCGGGATCTCGATCGGTCGGCGAAACCACCATGTCGATGGCGGAAGAAATCGCTTGCCAGGATGGGCCGCTGATGAGGAGGAGCTGCTGGCCGCTATGCGGGTCGGTTGCAAATGTCGCGAGCGCACCGCTTTCCGCCGATGTCGGGACGGCGAAAACGGATTGCAGTTCCGCCGGCGTGCCGACGACAACGGTCATCTTGCCCGGACCGGCGGGCGGCAATGTGTCTGCGGCAAACGAAAACGTCTCGTTCGGCATTCCACTCAGCAAGGCCAATCCCTGCGCAAGACGCATCAGCGGTTTGGTGGTGCCGGGTTGTGCCAGTGCCGGCGCCACCAGAGTGAACTGCGTCTTGCCGGCCTCGTCGACGCCGATCGCGCGGATGGCATCCGTAGTCGATAGCTTTTCCGCTTCGCTGCCGGCAAAGCTCAGATAGGTTTTTGCCGGATCGATATCCGACCACAATTCATAGGTCGATGGAATATCGCAGTCGGTGCGATGGCGTTGCGTCACCTCGAAGGTCAGCAGATTGGCGCCCGGTTGCAGCAGCCCGCGCGGGATGTCGAAACTGACATTGGATTCGTTATCGGACGAACCGATCGGCTGCTGGTGCACTGCCCGGTCGTTAAGAAGAACGGTCAGCTGCGATGCCTCGGGAGCGACGACGACGGCGTTTTGATAGGCAAAATTGAACTTGGCGGGCGCTCCTGCCTGCTCGGGCGTCAGATAGATCGACCAGGACTTGCGATCGGTTTCGCCCTCCAGCCGCAATGTCTTGAAGGGAACGACATAGCGGCGGAACGCCGTCGGAGCGGCCGCCGCCTGCTTCTCCTTCGGCAGCGTCTGCGGGGCAGCTTGCGCGGGAACGGCAGGCGTTGCGGCTTGAGGCGTGATCGTTTGCGGCGTGACTGCCGGAGGCGCCTTCACCGAAGGCGGCTTTGTCTGTGGCGCGGGAGCCTGCGGCACGATGGCTTGGGGAGCGACAAACGAAGGCCCCATCGTCTTAGGCGGTTCGACCTGCTGCGGCGTGGCCTGCGGGACGATGGTCGGCGGCACCGCAGGCGGTTCGCCTTTCGGTCGTTCGCCGGTCATGTCGAAGGGGGCCGTCTGCGCGTGGGTAACGGTCGCGGCGAGGAGAAAGATTAAGGCAGGAAGAATGCGGTTCATCAGCTTTTCGCCTTCGCGTCCTGCCGTTGCTGCGCGCGATCCGAACCGACGCCTCTGAAAAGATAGACCAGGCCGCGGCTGGTCTGGTAGAGCGACAGGCTCAGGAACCAGATCGTTCCGCGAATGATGCCGGGATTGCGGCGCCGCGCCTGCTGAAATTTCGTCCACTGGTCCGAGTTGGCAAAGACGAGGTCGGCAATCAGGCGATGGTCGCCGGCGTCCTTGGGCAGATATTGGCATCCGATGGCGGTGATGTCTCCCTTCGGTTCGATATTGCGGACGACGACCGACAGCGTCACCATCTCGGCGCCGCTATAAGGCTGGAAGCGGATGGTGCCTTCGGTACCGATCTTTATCGGGCCGAGATCCTTGTTGAAAACACTCAGCCGGGCACCGTGGACGGAAACATCGTCGATAGAGGCAGAATTCCATCGGTCATCGACCTTGAATTCGCTGCGACGATCGACGCGTACGCGCCGCGACGACGCGCGCTCGCCACGCTCCGAAACCACGCCGAGTGCGCAGCCGGAAAGAATGAGATTGATGATGTTCCAGCCGCCGACCACGAGGGTCACGTCGGCCTTATAGGGCTCGGCATAGACGCGATATATGGTGACCGCCAGCGCAACGATCTGAACGGCGAAGATCACAAAAAAGGGGCGGCTGATTTCCGAAAGCCGGCTGACGGCGATCGACTCGTCCTTGGCCGTAACCTTGAAGGTCGGCTTGCGTGGATTGAGCATGACCGAGACGACGGCCGGCAGCAGATGCACCGTCTGGACATATTCATAGAGCTCGGAAATCCATGGCCAGCGGAACGATCCGTAAAGATAGTTCTGCATCATCAGGTTCGCGAGCATATAGGAAAGCGTATAGGCGAGGAACTCGCTGCCCGACGCCGTGAAGATCTCAAGATCGAAGAAGAGATAAAAGAGCGGCGCAAACAGGAAAATGACGCGCGGGAATGGGAACAGCCAGAAGAGTGTCGAGGACATGTAGCACAGACGCTGCGGCAGCGTCAGGCCGCGCTTCAAGAGCGGGAAGCGGAAGCGCAGGATCTGCATCATGCCCTGTGCCCAGCGGCTGCGCTGGCCGATGAAGCTGGCAAACGTTGCCGGCTGCAGCCCGGCGATCAGCGGCTTGTCCACATAGATGCTGTTCCATCCGGCGCCGTGAAGCGCAAGTGCCGTTTCGCAGTCTTCCGTGATGCTGATACCGCTGAAGCCGTTTTGCGATTCCAGCGCCTTGCGGCTAAGCACGGCGGCAGAACCGCAAAAGAAGGCCGCATTCCATTTGTCGAGGCCGCGCTGAATGATGCCGTAGAACATTTCGTTCTCGCTCGGCATGTTGTCGAAGGTGCGCAGGTTGCGCTCCAGCGGGTCCGGATTGATGAAGAAGTGCGGGGTCTGGACGAGAAAGAGCTTCGGGTCGTCCTCGAAATAGCCGACGGTTTCGCGCAGGAAATCACGCGCGGGCGCATGATCGGCATCGAAGACGGCAATCAGTTCGCCGGTGGAATGCGTGAGCCCGTTGTTGAGGTTGCCGGCCTTGGCGTGCTCGTTGCGCTCGCGCGTCAGATATTCGACGTCGAGATCGGTGCAGAGCTGCTTGAGTTCGTTGTGGCGCGCGATTGCGGCCTGCGATTCCAGAACCTTCGTCGAGTTGCGCTTTTGCGCGGTGCCGCCATCGTCAAGCAACCAGACCCTCAGCTTGTCGGCCGGGTAATCCATCGCCTTCGCGGAAGCCAGCGTGTTGGCAAGCAGATTGGTGTCTTCATTATAGGACGGTACGAAGACGTCCACGGTCGGGAAATTCTGCGTCTTCGCCGCGCGTGCGATGCGCGGGGGCAGGGGAGTGGCGACGATGAAGAGGCTGAGCATCAGCATCGCAACATTGTACATTTCGGCGAGATAGAGCAGCAGGCCCGGAATGAAGTTTTCAAGCTGGTTGACGGGCGGCAGCGTATAGGAGGTGCGCCAGTAGACATAGCGCAGCACGATGGCGGTACCGAAAGCCAGCGCAACCAGCCGCCATGTACCCTGACGCTTGAGGATCTTGATGATCGCCATCAAGGTGACGACCACGGTGCTGGCGATCAATTGCGTTTGAAGGTTGACCGGCAAGGTGATCAGGACGATCCCGCAAAGTGCTATCACGGCCCATATCAAGATGCTGCGTGCTGTTTGCATCGATGTCCCTTCAAAGGTATTGCCAGACGCCATCCTGGCGCCTCGAGATCGTTCCGCTTAGCGGCACACGGCGGATATGACAGCTTCTGCGTTACAGTCCGGTAAAGGCACGACGATATTGCTGGCGGTATTTGTCGGTGACGGTTGCACGATCATCGACGTCGGGCCGGTCGCGCCGCCCGTCGGCAACGGATCGGCCGGCCCGTCGGGCAACGGCACCTTGGGACCGATCATGGGCGGCAGGACGGGCGCTGCTTGCGGCTGCGATGGTGCCCCGACGGGTCGGCGTATGATAGCGGCAGGGCGCATCACCGTGGGGCGATTCTGATAGCCGATGCTGATCGGCGCCGTGCGATACGAGGTGGCGTCGGGATAGACCATTTCACCCGGCTTGCCCAGGACTGATTCCGCGCCGCGTGGCGCGCCGAAGGGGTTCAATGCGGCGCCGGTAAAATGTCCGGCAATCGTGTAGCCATAGACGGTACTTAGCAGCTGGCGCTCGGTGGCATGAGCATCGCAGAGCCTGATGCGCACCTGCACCGTGCCGAAATTGCGCTGCTCCTGCGGCGGAGCAAAACCTGCCTTCACCTGCTGCCAGGCATAAAGGCAGGTATCGCCGCTCCTGCTTTGGCCTGAGGCATAGCCGAAGGGACCGTAGCCGTTCTGTACGAAGCTTGCCGAGCGGGCAAGCCGCACGCCCGGTATTTCCGCCGCCATCTCACGAGCCACTTTATTCTCGCTGATCGTGTCGAAAGGCCTGCTGCCCAGCCCCGGATTGGAACCTGTTGTGCCGAGGAACTGCACTTTGAGGAAGTTTTGACCCGGTACCGAGGAGGAGGTGAAAAGCGAGATCGTCTGCTCCACATCCTTGGCCTGTCTGCGCTCAACCACATTGACGATCGACGGCCCTCCGGGCGGCGGAAACGCCAGCGCCTTGTCGCTGGAAACTGTTTCCACACCGATCGACTGCCGGACCTCGCCGGTTGTCGTGCAACCCGCGCCCAAACAGGCCAAGGTCATCAGCGCTATTGCTTTTGAAAAATGCATCTTAGGAATCGCGGCAATCGTGTGGGGTCACATTCATCGCAAATTGCGCGACGGCGTTTGGAATCAAGTCGGTGTATTTAATATAGCGAATAAAGGCGATTATGGTTAATCACTGGTTAATTTCGGCTTGTTTGCGTGCCGGAAAGACCATGAAATCTTGGGCGAAGACTGTCGCTCGCGCCGGCTGCGCGAAAAGCGAAGCCATGCTTGATAATCCGCGAGAGATTTTTGCGGTAAGTATTTGAAGCTTAATCTTTATCTCATCTTGCGGAACGCAACTTGAACAGCTCTGTTCAAGGCGACCGGAAGCACCGACATATGGTTCTCTCCGGCATATTCCTCGAACGTTACCGTTTCTGTGGACAAGGTCCACTTCGACCATCTCTGCGCCATTTCGCAGGCAAGTTCCACGGTGCGCGTTTCCTTGGCGCGCTCCAGCCGTTTTTGCTCTTCAGCCGTGCCCTTATGAAAAGGAGCGAGCGCCTCGCCTTCGTACTGGCCGGCGGAAAGATGCAGTTCAATGTCGATGGGCTGGTGGCATCCGTTCAGGAATTCGTTTTCCATTGCAAGAAGAGCCGCGTCCTCCCAATAAATCGCCGGACTTGCCGAAATCCAGCGATTGAAGGCTTTCGGCTTCGTCAGCAGCGCGTAAAGGACGAAAAGGCCGCCGAACGAATGTCCAAAGAGCGCCTGGCGCGATCGATCGATCGGAACTTGGGTCTCGATCCAGGGTTTCAGCTCGTTTTCGATCAGCGACAGGAAGCGTTCGCCGCCGCCAGTCCTGACATCAGGCGTGTCGGGAAAAAACGGCGGATAGACCCGTCCGGGCGGCGGGCTCAGATCCCATGAACGGCGAAGCGGATCATAAGGTTCGTCCGTGGGGTAACCGATGGCGACGACGATGCCCTCGCTGACATTGGTTCCGTTGGGATAGCTCGCCTGAACCTTGAGCGCATCGACTGCGGTTGCAAAACAGGCGTTTCCGTCCGTTAGATACAGGATCGGCCATCCCTCCAGGGGAACTGGTTTGTCGGGGCGATAGAGAAAGATCCTGTGCGGCAGATCGGCATTTTCAAATTTCACGTCGGTACATGTGCATCCGGCAAGAGTGACCGGCGCTGTGGCGGCGGCCGCGTTCTGTATCGGGGATTGGGGCATGTCCTCTCCAACGGGCTGAAATTGCCAGCGCTCGAACGAGCTGCATTTTGAAAGATGATAAATATACTCATATTATGGTGGACAAGATCTGGCAAGCAGCCCCAATCGTCGAAGGATGTTATTTTGGGTTGCATTTTGCAGTTCCGCGCCCCTCTGGCGGACCGTTCTGCAACATATGCCCGGAATTCAACAAAAAAGATGACTATTGCACTCATGTATTCTTGACGGAGGCTTTGGCTGCGGACTAATTTGCGCCATCTTTTTTTAGAGGCGGGCAGGTGCAAAAGGAAATATGAAGCACAAATTATGTAATAATATCAACGGTATCGAGCGAAATAGATTCCATCTTGCAGGCGGCGCCACGACACTTGCCACACTATTTGCCCTGAGCGGAAACGCTCTCGCACAGGATGCTGCCGGCAATGCCAATAGCGGCGATGCCACGCAGCTCGCGCCGATCGTCGTCAGCGGCCAGTCGAGCGGCGTCAACGATAATACAACGGTGGCGGCAAAGGAAAGCAGCGCTGCCACCAAAATCAATATACCTCTGGTCGAAACACCACGTTCCGTTTCGGTGGTGACCCGAAAGGAATTGGAGGAACGCGGCGCGCAGGATATTACCGAAGCCGTGCGCTATTCCGCCGGCGTCCAGACAGGCTCCTACGGCTTCGATCCGCGCTTCGATCAGATCTATATTCGCGGCAATGATGTCACGACCGACGGCGATTACCGCGACGGGTTGCGGCAACCCTACATGAACTACGCAATGTTTCGAACCGATCCCTATGCGCTCGATCGCGTCGAGATCGTCAAGGGACCGGTATCCGTGCTCTATGGCGCCGGCTCGCCGGGCGGCATCGTCAACAAGATATCGAAGCTGCCGACGGACGAGACGATCAGGGAGGTCGGGGTCCTCTATGGAACGTCCGATCGTGCGCAGACGATGTTCGATTTTGGCGGCCCGGTCAGTCAGGATGACGATACCATGCTGTATCGGATCGTCGGCCTAGCGCGAAAGGGCGACACCAATTTCGACATCGCCGACGACCGCAATCTCATCCAGCCGTCCTTTGCCTGGAAGCCTGACGCCGCGACGAAATTTACGATTTATGGATCGGCGCAATCAACGGAGACGGATGCCAATGTCGGCGCGATGATCGGCCCCGACGGCAATATTCTCAATTTGCGAGCCAGCGATCCGGACTACGACTATCAGAGGACCAAGCAGCAGCAGGTCGGCTATCAGTTCGAGCACGAGTTCGACGGCGGTTTCACCTTCCGCCAGAACCTTCGCTTCTCCCACCTCGATCTGAAGTCGCGCTATCTCAGCACCTACAGCTGGGCCGGAGACGTCGCCAAGCGTGGCGCGACCGCGATCGGCGACAGAATGAATGTCTTCCAGGTGGACAACCAGCTCGAATCCAAATTCGATACCGGTCCGGCAGCCCATACCATGCTGTTCGGCCTGGATTACACCCGTATGAAGGATTCCTTCGCATATGGAATGGATGCGACGACCAGCCCCGCCTATGACTTCGATATCGACAACCCGACCTATGGGGTATCCGGTCCGACGCCCGCCTATAATTTCAGCCGGGTAAACGCCAGCCTGCAGCAGTTCGGCGCCTATGCCCTGGATCAGATCGAGCTCGACAAGTGGCGCTTCACGCTCGGTGGACGCCAGACCTGGGTCAAGCAGTCGACCGGCACCACGCTTGTCTCCTCCGATACGACCACCAAAAACAGCCTCAACAAGAATGCGTTTTCCTACCAGGCTGGTGCGCTCTATCTCTTCGACAATGGCATTGCACCCTTCACAAGCTATTCGACCTCCTTCAATCCGGTCACGCAACGGTCTGCATCCGGCAGTATCCTCGACCCCACCAAGGGCGAGCAGTATGAACTTGGCCTGAAATACCAGCCGCCAGGCACCGACATTCTGCTCTCGGCCGTTGCCTATCATCTGGTCGAGAAGAACAAGCCGGTTCTGGTCGATCCGCTGACGGGCATCTATGCCTCGCTCGGCGAAGTGACCAATAAGGGGATCGAGCTGGAGGCGAGGGCGAACATCGCCGACGGCTGGGATGTGGTTGCGGCCTATGCCTATAACCATTCCGAAATCACGCGTGGCGACAATGCCGGCAATGCGCCGGCCGTGACGCCCCAAAACATCGCCAGCCTTTGGTCGAACTATACGTTCCAGAATGATTCTGCCGCAAAGGGTCTGACCGTCGGTGCCGGCATCCGCTATACGGGCGAGACCTATACCAGCACGGCAAACACAGCCAAGAATGATGCGAGCGTCTATCTGGATGCGGCGGTCTCTTACGACTTCGGCGCGGTCGATCAAAAATATAAAGGCCTGACCGCATCCGTCGATGTCCGCAACATCGCCAACCGCCGTCTGACGGTTTGCAACGAAGGCTATTGCTACCTTGGGCAGGGCCGCAACATCACGGCATCGTTGAAATATCGCTGGTAAGTGTCTTACGGGCGCTGCGTTTTGCGCGGCGCCCATCTTTATTCCTGAGGGTCGCCAGTAAAGAGGCGAGTTCTTCTCCTCCGCGTCTCCCGCCTAATTTTCGTTAGGTCAAGCCCGATCGCTCTTTCTGCAATTCGACTTTCGTAAGCGCCGTCCGGAAGCATGGGCACACATCCATCAGATACTTGTTTTGTTCGCATTGCCTCGTTGCGCGAGCCAGTCTCGGCCTCAACGCACGGTGCGTTTTCATCCGTTTGACTTGCCGCCTCGTCAGGGCGCTTCGGAAACGGCGGCTCACCACCATTATTGTGCCGTTCTGCGCCGCTTCATCAGCAATATCAGCAGCAGCGGAGCGCCGACGAGGGCGGAAACCAGGCCGGCGGGCATCTGGTAGGGAAAGGCGATCATCCGGCCGAACCAGTCCGCGAGCACCATGAGGCTGCCGCCGGCGAGCGCTGCACCGGCAAGCTGCGGAGCGGCACGCCGCAGGCCAAGTTCGCGCGCCAGATGCGGCCCCATGAGGCCGATGAAACTCAAGGGGCCGACGACGAGGGTGGCGGCTGCGGTCATGGCCGCGGCAAGGACAAAGAGACAGGCGCGGGCGAAATCGACGCGAATGCCGATTGCCTGGGTCGCCTGAGCCCCAAGCGGCAGCAGGTCGAGCCAACGGCGGGCGAGAAAGGCAAGCGCAAGGCCCGATATGGCCGCCATCGTCGCGGAAATTGCCTTTGATATCTCAATAAGATAAGTCGATCCGCTCATCCATTGCATTAATATCATCGCGCGCGGATCGCCGCCGGCGGCAAATACGCTGATGAAGGCATCGAGCATGGCTCCGAGCGCGATACCCGTCAAAAGCACCCGCTCCGGCGCAAAACCGGACCGGATGCCGAACAGGAAAATGGCAATGAGGACCGCGAATGCGCCGAGACCGCCGAAGCCCAGTTGGGCCGCCATGCCAGGAGCAGGCAGAAGAAAGAGAGCGGCGGTGACGCCAAGCGTGGCGCCCGCCGAAATCCCCAGCACCTCGGGGCTCGCCATCTCGTTGCCGCTGAGCCGCTGCAGGATCGTGCCGACGACGCCCAGCATCGCGCCGGCAGCGAAAGCTCCCGTAATGCGCGGCAGGCGATAGGGCAGCACGTCGGGCCAATGGAGATAGGCAAGCAGCGTCCAGGAGCCGTCCGGTGCGCGCCCGAAGAAGATCGCGCCGATCAGCAGCAGGAGGAGCGCCGGGATCGATGCGAGCAAGATGACGCGCGGTTCGCGCGACGTGCGGTTCGCATTCTGAGAGGGAGACGGCGCGCTGCGCTGCGCCGTCTTCAAACGCGGCAGCATCAGGAGCAGCAATGGCGCGCCGAGCAGTGCAGTAATGGCACCCGTTGGAAGGAAGGTCGAAGAGGCACCGGACAGCAGCACCAGAGCTTCATCGGTCAGAAGCAGCAATCCCGCGCCGATCAGAGGCGACCAGATGAGCTGGCCCTTCATCTGTCGGGCGCCGGCAAGCTGGGCAATGCGCGGGGCAATGAGGCCTATGAAGCCAATAACGCCGACAGCGCTGGTGACGATTGCAGCAAGCGCGATCGCGATGCAGACGGCAACTATGCGGGTGCGCTTTACAGATAGGCCAAGCCCGCTTGCGCCGCTGTCGCCAAGTTCCATGAGCGCCATCGGCCGCACCATCAGCAGGGCCGCGACTGAAAGAATGGCAATTTTCGGCAGGAGAGACAGCGGAATGGTCCAGCTTTGCTGTGCCAGCGATCCCGCCCCCCAGACGAAGAGGCCGGAGAGATAGCGATCGTTCATCAAGACGAGAATGGCGGCAAGCGCGCCGCTCCAGACGCCGACGATCAAGCCGGCAAGTACCAACGCCAAAGGCGAAAAGCCGCGCCTTGCGCCGATCAGGAAGACGACCGCGGCGGCAGCGGCGCTACCGAACATCGCAACGGCATCGCGGCTGAGACCCTGAAGAGCGGGAAAGGCGAGCATGACGGCAACGAGCGCGAGATTGGCGCCTGCGGAAATGCCGAGCGTCGAAGGCGAGGCCAGCGGGTTGCGCAGCACCTGTTGCAACAGGCTTCCCGACAGAGAAAGGGCAGCACCCGCCAGCAATGCGGTGGCGATCCTCGGCAACGTCGAATAGATGAGCAGCAGGCGCCGCGGATCGTAACCTGATTGCTGCGCGAACAGCCGCGAAAAGTCCGGGGACAGTTGATGCCAGGCAAGGAGACCAGCGAGCACGAACAACGTCAGCACCACGGCGGGAGCGCCGAGGATATTCTTGGCTTTGAGGCGGGTCATGCCAGTTTTTCCAGATGATCGATCAGGATGCGCGCGAAACGCTCCGCTTCCTGCACCATGCCGAACATCAACGTGCCCGGCAGCACGGAAACGCGTCCGTCCCTAACGAAGGGAAGGCTGGTCCACAAAGGGCTATCTTGAAGATTGTCGAGCACGTTGGGCGGAAGCAGGGGTTCGAATGCGATCAGACGCAGGTTTTGATCGAGCGTTGCCAGTTGCTCCAGCCCGATCGTTTCGAAACCCCAGTAGCCGCCGGGTCCGGTCCAGGCATTCTTGAGGCCGATCCTGGTCATGACATTCTGGTAGAGGCCGGCGCCGCAGTAGATGCGGGCATGGCGGGTATCGACGAAATTGATCAGGGCAAGTGGCGGCGCATCGAGCCTCTTCACACGGTTTGCACAGTCGTTGAAGAATTGCTCGGAACGGGCAAGGAAATCCTCGGCCTGCGGCCTGCGGCCGATGGCGTCCGCCAGAAGCCGCGTGGCCGCGATGGAGCGCTGCAACGCCCCGCCGCCTTCGGCATAGATCGTCAATTCCATGACCGGTGCAATCGCCCCCAGTCGCGGTCTCAATGGAGCAAGATAGGGGGTCGTCAGGATCAGGGCGGGTTTGATGCTTGCCAGGACCTCAAGATTGATTTCGCCGGTGGTGCCGAGATCGACAACGCCACCAGGCATTTTCGGTTCGACGACCCAGGTATCCCAATCGGCAAGAGAGGCGATGGCAGCCGGCGTGACGCCGAGCGCCAGTAGCGTCGATGCCAAGCCGTAATCGAGAGAGACGATCGGACCGGATATCGGGTCGGCCGCCGCTTCCATCGTTGGAACGGCAAAAAGCGCCGTGGCGGCGAGAAGCGTGCGGCGCGACAGCCTGAGGTTTTCGAAAAGGCGCTCAGATGACATAGGCAAGCGGCGTTCCATGCACGGGATGAGCGGTGACGCCCATATTCGTGCCATAGATCATATTGAGCGTCTCGGCCTTCATGAGGCTCGACGATGGGCCCGCGGCGATCAGATGGCCTTGTTTCAGCGCATGCAGATGGTCGCAGAAGTGTGCTGCGACGTTGATATTGTGCAGGACGAGAATGACGCTCAAAGCCTTCGTCCGGCAAAGGTCGCGCACGAGGCCGAGGATTTCCATCTGGTGGGCGATGTCGAGCGCCGAGGTCGGCTCGTCGAGCAGCAGGCATCGGCTGTCCTGTGCGACCAGCATGGCGATCCAGACGCGCTGGCGTTCGCCGCCGGAAAGCGTATCCACCATCCTCCGCGCCAGGGTATCGACATGCGTCAGCTTCATCGCGGTCTCCACCTTTTCCCGGTCGAGATCGGTGAAGCGCCCGAGCGCGCCATGCCAAGGGTAGCGCCCGCAGGCGACGAGCTCTTCGACGGTCATGCCGGCGGCCGACGAGGTGTCCTGCGGCAGATAGGCGACGGCGCGTGCAAAGGCGCGCATATCGTAGGAGCCAGCGGTAGCACCATCGAACAGAATGCGTCCGCCCGTTGGCTGGAGCTGTCGTGCCAGCAATTTGATCAGCGTGGATTTGCCGGAACCGTTATGGCCGATCAGACCGGAAATCTCGCCTGCTTTGAAGCCGATATCGAGCGGATGAAGAATGGTCTTGCCGGCGACCTCGAAACGCAGGCCTTCGGTCGCAAAAACCGTTGTATGACGTTGCACCTCTGAAATGGTCCTTTCGTCTTTCATTATTGTTCCCGCCGCAGCGCGCCGCCTTCCTGAAATACTGGTCGCCGGAAGGCGGCCGGATTAGTTGATGGAGGTCAAGGGTTTGACGAAGAACAGGCACGGATCGCTCTCACCCCACAGCGTCGGGAATATCTCGGCGCGGATGAAGCCGTTCCTATCGTAAAAAGCGCGGGTTCTATCGTATTGCGGTTCGTCCTTGCCGCGCGGGGCGAGCGTCTTGACCGTCAGGAGCTTACAATCGGCGGAACGGGCAAATGTCTCGGCTGCCGCAAGCAGCCGCTTACCGACGCCGCTTCTATGGTAACGCCGCCTGGTTGCAATCACCAGAACCTCCATCGCCGCCGGCGGATGAGGGTGCAATGCGACGAAGCCGGCAACGGTGTCCGCCTCCATGCAGCCGAACATCGGCAGGGTTTCTACTGCGTCCGCGCAGGCCTCTATGACATCCGGATTGGTGAACCAATCCGTCAATTCCGACATGATGGCACGACAGATAGCGCCTTTGGCTTCGGTTATTTCGACGGTTTCCTGCATCTGTTCGTTGCTTTCCTGGTTATGGCATGCTGAGCGGCGAGCCTCCGTCAGGCCCGCATCTCCCGCATGCGCGCTGATCGGTTTCGCCTGTGGCTGCTCTCGGCAGCACAGCTCTGGTCGGCTTCCAGTGAGATGGCGGCGAGGCACTTCGAATGCGCCTCTCGCAGAAGACCGCAAACAAGGGAGCGGGATACGCCCGCCTCCCTGGCGATGATGTTTTGGGGAATGTCGTTGAAATAATGCTCCTCGTAGAACTTTCGGGTTCTGGCGGGCATGGATTCGACGGTGCAGCGAAAGGCTTTATAGGCCTCGGCCTCATGAAGATGTTCTTCAGGACTTCCGTAGCCGGAGGTGTTGCCGCCGACTTCTTCTTCGAGGAACAGGCCGCGCTCATATTGTCGCCGCCGCATATGATCGGTCGCCAGATTGCGCACCATGCGCATCACGTAAGGCGCAGGCGCCGCTATATCCTCCTTCAGCGGCTTGGAGACCAGCTGCAGGAGAACTTCTTGCACGACATCCTCGGCCAAGCTCATGCAGCCGGTGATCCTGCGCGCGATGGAGAGGAGCTTCGGATAGGCGTGTAGTGCTGTTTGGAGTTGCTCATTGGAAGTCGACTGTGAAAGGTTGGCAATCATGTCGGGCTCTCGCTGAAATCCAAAGTTGCATTTCTGTGTGCCCCTCTTTTTCAGAGGAACCTATAAAACATGATAGTTAGAGTCAAGATAGAGAAGTCGAAAAGTGAAGCAACTCCTAAATCATGGATTATCTTACTGATTTTATTAGATATCTTAATAGAATCTAGAAGAAAATCCCGCTTTTGTGATGCCGCCATCGCGGTTCTGTCACCGGCCTTGATGTGGCGATAGCCCATTGAAAATCCCCGGCTTCTTCACCGCAGATCCGGCCGGAACGCACGAAAATCGGTTCGCTTCGCCCTCGGTTTCTGATGCTAAAAGTTGTACCTCCAGGCACCGGTATCACGCTTCGCGGGTCGGCCAAAAACCCCTGACCGAGGCATTTCAGCGCTGCCTCCTTCTGAACCCAATAGGCGAGAAAGGCATCGGGGCGGTGTCGCGGGTCCGCTTGCCGCATTTGATCGAGTTCTTGTTCGGAAAGGATCATGGGCATGATTTCATCCGCTTCCGATTCGGAAAAAGCGTCGAGCCGTTCGATATCGATGCCGACACGGCTGCCGCGGCAAACCGCAAGGGCCACCGTGTCCTTCGTGTGTGAGAGACTGAAGTCGATATCGGGATAGGCAGGCAGGTAAGGTCGGCCGAAGGGGGTAATCGCGATGGAAAGCGCTTGCGGAGCGCTTCCGACCAGATTGCCGATGATGCTGCGGCACAAGATCCGACCGCCAACGAAAAGACGCCGCGCCGCGCATGATCGAAATGCGGCGGCACGGTCTTTTTCCGTCTCGTCCAATATCGACTCTGACAAGGGCAGGGCGTCAGGCAGATGCAGGCTATGAAGCTCCACCTGAGCGGTCTCTTCCTCCCGCTGGAATGTCGCCACCTTATTCCGCTGCCTGTCCGATGTGAGAGGGAAGTTCGCTCCATTGCCCATGCGTTTCCCATTGTACGATCGGATCGAGCTGATCGAGATCGAAATGTTGGCGGCCGAGCAATGCGTTGGCGATCACGGCGCTGCGCCATGCGGTAAGACTGAGCTGCGGCTCGGCAATGCCATGGCTGTGGCGCCCGGCGTTGAGAACGAAGATGCGGTTCTGGCGCGGGCCGTCCCATGCGAGCGAGAAGTCGCTTTCGAGCACCGGCTCGCCGATGGAGTTGAGTTCGATGCGATTTTCTAGCGAATGCAGGAATTGCGGAAGCACGAAGCGATAGCCGGTGGCAAGGACGATCATATCGACGGTAAGCCTTTCGATGCTGTCATCGAAACCGTTGCGCATCGTCAGCGTGATTTCCGGGCCATCCTGCTCGGCCGCAATGACATTGCGGAACGGCCGTAGCGATATGCCATGATCCGGATTGCCGGCGGCATCAAGCTTGCGCTCGTAGAGCCGCCGGTAGAGCTTTTTCAATGTCGAGGCGGAAACGCCGTCGCTCGCCAGCACCTGCCTGCGCGTATGGGTGAGGCGCAGTTCTTCGGGCAGCCCATGGAAACGCTCCATATAGCTCGGCGTGAAAAGCTCGTTGGTGAAGGGCGTGGCGTCGAGCGGTTCGAAATTCGGCCGGCGGCTGATCCAATGAATGGTCGAGATATTGTTCAGATCGAGAAGCGCATCGGCGATCTCCGCACCACTTTGGCCGCCGCCGATGACGGCGACGCGCGGGGCTTTGACATCTCCAATTCGCTGTGTCGCCTCGCTGCTGTGGAAGGTCATCGATTTCGGCAGCTGTTCGGCCCAGGCCGGGCGAGACGGGATCTTGCCAACGCCGACGGAGAGATTGCGGGCCGCGATCGCGCCGTTATCGGTGGCGACGGAGAAAAAGCCGCCATCGGCATGAACCTCGCGCACGCTTGTCCCGAAGCGAAGCGAGGTCAAGCCGCGCGCGACCCATCCGAGATAATCGGCAAATTCCTTGCGAGGGACGGCTTCATATTCCGCATTGAGAAACTGATAAAATCGTTTATGTGCAACGAGATATGAGAGAAAGCTCCAGCGGCTTGTCGGATTGGTGGCGGTGACCAGATCCTTGAGAATTGATGTCTGCATTTCCGCACCCGGCAGCATCATTCCCGGATGCCATGCGAAGGATGGACGCCGTTCGAAGAAGCGGACGGCAAGTTGCGGTATGGAATCGAGCTGGGCGGCAAGGCTGAGGTTGAAGGGACCGATTCCGGCTCCGGCGAGGTCGAGCACGTGCGATGTCATGATGCAGCTCCAGGATGATGTCGAAGAGTGGATTACTTGACGGCGTCTTTGGACAGCGGCGCCGGCGCGAAGGCATGGTCAAGCCGCCGGGCGAAACGCTGATGGAAGGGCGTCTTGCCGATGATCGTCAGGTGGTTGGTGCCCGTGACGATCTCCGATGCCGTCGCATTCGGCGAATAGCGCCGCCAGTCGATGACGTTGAGGGCGCGCGTAAGCGAATCCTCGGCGGCAAAGGCATGGATGCGGAAATCCGATTGCTCCAGGCGGTAGTTCCGGAAGATCATCGCATTGTCGATGAGGATCCAGAACGTGTGTTCTTCCGAGCCGATATCGGGGCCATCCGTCGGCAGCTTGACACTGTGCTTGACGACATGATGGAGGAACTGTTCGTAAACCTCCTCGTTCATGGCGGCAAAGAGCCTCTTCCAATCCTCGCGCATCGGCGTGATCGCAAGCCACTTCTGGACTTGAGCATGGGCGCGGTCGCGGACACCGCCTTCGAAGTGCGGCATAATGCCGATAGTGAACTCCTCGTCCATGTCACAGACGTCCACCATACCGATCATGCGCAGATCGATGTCGTTGTCGAGCTGCCGGGCCGCCTCATAGGCAAGGAGCCCACCCCACGACCAGCCGAGAAAAGCGCAGGGCCGGCCCTTGGCTTGTCTGCGCACCGCTTCTGCATAGCGCGCCGTGATATCTTCGACGCGGGTGCTCAGCGCCTTAGTTTCGGTGAGCGAATAGCAGATGAAGCCCGTCGCCGGCTGTTCCGGACCGAGATAATCGACGAGGCGCATATATTCGCGCGTGCTGACGAGGAGGCCTGGAAAGCAATAGAGCACAGGCCGGTCGCCCTTGCGTCTGAGGTAGACCACATCGACACCGGTCTCGTCGCGGCTGCCGTCGATTGCGAGTGCTAGGTCGCGCACCGTCGGATGGTTGAACATGTCGGCGATCGACAGCGGCCATTCGGGATGGCGCATCTTCAGGCGCGAGACGATGCGCACGGCCATCAGTGACTGTCCGCCGATATCGAAGAAATTCTCCGTGACGCCGATATCGCCGATGTCGAGAATGTCCCTCCAGACGTCGAGGATCGCTTTTTCCTTGTCGTTGGCAGGGGCTTCGATTTCGCGCTCGAGGCGCGGTGCCGGCAGGGCGGCGCGATCGAGCTTGCTGTTTGGCCCCATCGGCAGCCTGTCGATGATCATGATGGTCTGCGGCACCATGTAGTCTGGCAGGGCGGTCATGGCAGCACGGCGCAGCTCGGTCACGCTCAAACTCTCACCCTCGCGCGGCACCACATAGGCGACGAGCGAACTGCGTCCCCCGTCATTGTGCAATAGGATAACCGCCTCTGCCACACGCTGATCGGAGCGCAGCACGGCTTCGATCTCGCCCGGCTCGATGCGGAAGCCGCGCAACTTGATCTGGTGATCGACGCGGCCTGCGAATTCGATGATGCCGTCTTCCCTCCAGCGGCCGAGATCGCCAGATTTATAGAGCCTGCCGCCTTGCGAGAAGGGATCGGGAATGAAGCGGTCCGCCGTCAGCTCCGGCTGGCCGAGATAGCCGCGCGCCAGGCCGCTGCCGCCGATATGGATTTCGCCGATCACGCCGACTGGAACCGGCGCAAGGTCGGCATCGAGCACATAGACGCGCCGGTCGCCGACGCCGCGGCCGATCGGCGCGACTGTTCCCTCGAAACGGGTTCCCGCTGGAATCTTCCAGATCATCGGCGTCATGATCGTTTCGGTCGGACCGTAGCCGTTGATCAGCAGCTGCGCTTTGAGGTTCTCGGTGATCATGTCGAACACCGCCTGCGACAAGGCCTCGCCGCCGAAGGAATAGAGCCGCAGCCGCGGTATGTCGCCATTTTCGCCGGCATATTCGGCAAGTCCGCGCACATAGCTGGTGGGCAGGCTGGCATTGTTGACGCGGTGCCGCTTCATCATCGCGAAGGCGTCTTCCGGTGTGGCAAGCTTGTCCTGCGTCAGCACCACGCCGCCGCCGGCCATCAGCGGCACCATCCAGCGCTCATGGCCGCCGTCGGAGGTGAACGGCAATACGGGATACTCGCAGGACTCCTCGCTCATCTCGTAGATGCGCAATGTCGCCTTGCAATGATGTGCGAGCGGGCCGTGCTCGACGGCGACGCCTTTCGGCACGCCCGTCGAGCCCGACGTGTAGATCACATAGGCAAGCTGCTGTGGAGCAATGATCGTTGCCGGCGCGTCGATGCTCTCGGCGGACAGGTCGATGGCATCGAGATTGAGGTAGGGTGTCGCAATATCGCTCGGCAGGTTTGCGATGTGTTTTGCGCGGGAAATGACGAGCGAAAGGCCGGGAGCCGTCAGAATGTGACGATTGCGGGCTTCCGGGTGGTCCGGCTCGACCGGCGTAAATGCGCCGCCCGACTTCAAGACGGCAAGAATGGCGATGATCGCATCGATCGACTTTTCAAGGGCGATTGCCACGCGTTTTTCCGGGCCGATGCCCATCGTGATGAGACGGTGCGCCAGCCGGTTGGCGGCAACTTCGAGCTCGCCATGCGTGATCGACCTTTCGCCCTGTGCGACGGCAAAAGCATTCGGTCGCCGTCTTGCCTGTGCGGAAATGACTTCGTGAATCGGCATGCCATCGTCCGGTTCCGGCGCGTCTGGGTAGGGTGCCGAAAGCCTGTCCAGCTCTTCCGGCGAGACAAAGGGAATATATTTGACCTGAAGACCGGGATCGGACTGCAACTGTGTCAGTGCCACGGCAAGATCGTCGGCGAAGCGGATGATTTGCTTTCGATCATGCTTTTGCGGGTCGAAGCCGATGCTGATGCGAAGCCTGCCAGCGGTTGCGGGTGAAGCGGTGATGACCAGATCGGCATCGCGGCGGGCCGGCGGTTCGATGGGGCTGCGTAGAGGGACGCCGTTCGAGGTTGCTTGCAGGAGGCGCTGCGGCGGACGCACGTCAAGGAGAGTCTTGACGAGGCCGGTGGTGTCGAAGGATTCATCCCGTCTTATCAGCGCATCGGCAAGGGCCTCGAAGGGCAGAGATTGCGGCGAGACGGTTTCGATTTCCTCGGCAAAGGTGTCGCGAACGTCCGTCAGCGTCATGGCGCCATCGAGTTCGGCGGTGAGGATCAGCACATCCTCGCTGCGGGCGGCGATCGCCTGCCTTTCCGGCCGCGTGACTAGGCCGATCCTTTGCGCGCCGTATCCGGAATGGCGCCGCAGGGCGATCCCAAGAGCGGCAAGCATGTCGTGGGAGATGTCCGCAGCCGACTGTACCGGCACTTCAAGCACATGCTCGAACCATGTCTCGTCGACGGTGCTCTTTCCAGCCGATGTTTGCGGCAGGAGCGATGCAATGTTTTCTTGAGCCGTCAGCCGCTGAAACCAGAAGTCGACCAGTTCCGGCGCCAGATTGCGCGACCCGCCATTACCACGCATCCACGATGCAGCGTCGGGTAATGCCGTCCCGGCAATATCTGCCGGTTGGTTACGGTCGATGTTGCCAAGGAAATCCGTTGCCAGCAGATCAAGCGTTGCGGCATCGGCAAGGATGGCATGAAGGGAGAATAGGGCACCCAGCGCGTGTCCATTCTGCGTCAGAAGAATGAAACGGGCCGGGTTGCCTTTCGTAAGATCCATGGCGCGGGCTCGTTCGGCCGCGGCGGCTGTCCCCAGCGCCTCGTCCAGATTGCCGCCGACGGGCAACTCCGTTTCAACGATGTCGACTATGCGGTCTTTTCTCAAAATCTGCTGGACGGCGCCGCCAGCGCGCGCCTCGAATTCCGAAGTGATGAGCGGATGTTGCCGCGAAAGCGCCGAAAGGCCCTCACGTGCGATAGCAACAAGGACGAAAGGAAAAACGACGGCGAGTATTTGTCGCCCGTAAACGACCTCGTTGCCCGTCTCTGACAAGAGCCAGATCCGTGACTGTGCCGGCGACAGCGAGAATCTGGCAAGGTAATCCAAGTCGCTTGCTACCTTGGCGTTCCGATCATGGACGGTCATTTCTTCGCGGTTCTCCTTGAATGCGCTGAAATACAACTTAAATCAATCGAAATACAATATCGTATTTTACCCAATATCTATAATGGATATTAAGTTTAATGGATTGATATCCCTGGCTTTGTGGTGCCGTTAAACTCGGATACTCCGAAATTTACGTTGATGTATTTGCATGACGAACGGAGTTTTGAAAAGTTCAGGCTACAGTCAAAAAAATATTTTTAGAAAATATTCTGAATTTCCGCTGGTGTCGCTCGTCACTGCGAAATCGGCGCTGTGCTCGGTTCGCCGATCTTAACAGGCGCGGTTTTGGGCATATGGAGATGAAATATGGATGCTTCCCTGGTGATGAGGAGTGGTGGAGCGGCTGAGACGTCCTTTGAGCTGCGCCTGCCGGCATCGGGTTTTGCAAGCAGTGTGCTTACTTGCGGCCAGCCGCTCACCATATCGCCTGGGCAGGCACCCGGCAGCTTCCGCGTCGAATATCAGGAGGCCAAGGTTGCCTCTGGCCATCTGTCGGGTCCGGCCGCCAATCTTCTGATCTTCGACACCATCTCCACTGTAGTCTTGCCGGTTGGCGGCGAGGACATCGTCAATGCCGTCGCAGAAGCCATTCTGGCATGCAATCCGCAACTGATCTCCTTTGAGATCGAACTTGCAGACGATGACCTCGCAATCCGTCTGCTGAAAGCGGGCGCGATCGAGCGTAGCGGAGAGCGTCTCGTCGTGCGGCCCGAATCCTTTTTTCAGCAAGCAAGGCCCTGGCTCGGAAACACGCCGAATGCCTATCCGGAAGTGCCGGTCCTGACGAATGGAACCCTTCATCCGCAGCGACCGCCGAAGCCGGCTGGCCCCGTCTACAGCCGCTTCATTCCCTGGCTGAATGCGCAGCTTAGCTTTCATGTCGCCGATATCGAGGCCGATCTTGCGCATTTCCACCGCTGGATGAACGATCCCAGGGTCGCCGCCATATGGGAAGACAGCGGCGACCTTTCCTATCATCGCGATTTCATCGAGGGCCGCCTTGCCGATCCGCGCACCTTGCCGCTGATCGGAACCTTCGGCGGCGTGCCCTTCGGCTATTTCGAGCTCTATTGGGCGAAGGAGGACAGAATCGGACCGCACTACGACGCCGATGGCTATGACCGCGGCTGGCATGTGGCGATCGGCGAGGATGATTTCCGCGGAAAAGCCTTCGTCGGCGCCTGGCTGCCGTCGCTGATGCACTACATTTTCCTTGCCGATCCGCGCACCCGCAGGATCGTCGGCGAGCCGATCCATCATCATGCCCAGCAGATCCGCAATCTCGACCGCTCCGGCTTCGCCAAGGTCAAGCATATTCAGTTCCCGCACAAGAAGGCGCTGCTCGTCATGCTTTTGCGCGAGCGCTTCTTCTTGGATCGGCTGCTGCTGCCGGATCTTACCGGCTTGACCGCGCAGGATGGGAAGCCCGTCCTCGGTTCGTTGCCGCGAGCTGCATGATGAATACAGCCGTCGATATGAACGATCCGCGCATGGGCCAGCTCGTTCTGGCGGTCGCGCTGCCCGCGGTGGCTGGGCTTGCCGCCCTCATAGGGCTTGCGCCGCAGGGCTACCTGCTGATCCCGCTTCTGCTCCTGCTGCCGTCCTCGGCGGCTTTGTCGGATGGCGGGAATGGCGCGCCATTCTGCCGAGCGATGCACCGGACCGCCTTGTTGGCCAATCGACACTTCACCCCTTATCCAAGAGGAACGCCATGAACGAGACGCCAAGATTCGATGCCTACCGGCACGCCATTCCCGATACGCTGATGCCGCCAACGAGCGATCCCTTCGATGCCGCCGTGCCGCCGATCTACCAGACGTCGCTCTTCCTGTTCGACAGCTACAAGGAGCTCGAGGACGTTTTCGCGGGCCGCTCGAGAAGGCCGATCTATTCGCGCGGCGACAATCCGACCGTGCGGCTTCTGGAACGCAAGATCGCCGAGATGGAGGGTGCGGAAGAGGCGCGCGCCTTTTCGAGCGGCATGGGCGCTATTGCTGCCGCGGTTCTCGCCTTCGTCGGACCCGGCGACCGGATCGTCACCGTACGGCATGTCTATAGCGACGCCTTCCGCTTCTTTGAAAAGGTGCTGAAGCGTTTCGGTGTCGTCGTCGATTATATCGATGGCACCGATACGCAAGCCATGCTCGCCGCACTTCCCGGTGCCAAGCTTGTCTATCTCGAAAACCCGACCTCGATGGTCTTCGAGCTACAGGATCTGACTGCGATCGCCGAAGCCGCCCGTCGTCATGGCGTGGTAACGATGGTCGATAATTCCTGGGCGACGCCGCTTTATCAGAAGCCGCTCGCTTCCGGGATCGATATCGTCATCCACGCCGCGTCGAAATATCTGGGCGGACAGAGCGATACGGTGGCGGGTCTTGTTACCGGCTCCAAAGCGCATATCGACCGGATCAACAGCGAAATCTACCCCTACACGGGTGCGAAACTCGCGCCGTTCGAGGCATGGCTCGTGCTGCGCAATCTGGAAACCCTGCCATTCCGCATGCGCCATCATCATGAGGCCGGGCTCGAAGTGGCCTCCTGGCTCAACGCCCATGCGGATGTGACCAATGTCATGCATCCGGCTTTCAGCGACCATGCCGGAAAATGCACCTTCTCCGGCTTCGGCGGGCTGTTTTCCTTCGAGGTTTCAGACCGCATCGACGTGGCGGATTTCGTCGATGCGCTGCGCGTCATTCGTATTGGTGTCAGCTGGGGCGGGCCGGAAAGCCTGGTGGTCCCCGCCAGTGCTGCTCTCAGCATCTCGCCGGAAACCAATGTCTTCGCGCGCTTCGGTGTCAGCGACCGAACGATCCGCCTGAATGTCGGGCTGCACTCGGCCAGGGAGGTCATTGCCGATCTCGAGCAGGCCCTTGCAGCCGCCAAGCGCTAGCCAGCCGCAGCACCTTTGTATTCAGAAAGGGTGGAGTGACACAGTCGCTCCGCCCATACTATTATTCATCGTTGATCCTTCCTGCCTGGACCCTATCGAGACAAGATGACCATTCCTTCCAATGAAACGCTGAGCGCGCTTGCCGCCGAATATGGAACGCCGCTCTGGATCTATGATGCCGCAGCGATCCGCCGCCGCATCGCGCAACTTTCCGCCTTCGATGTCATTCGCTTTGCGCAGAAGGCTTGTTCGAACATTCATATCCTGAAAGAGATGCGCAAGGCGGGTGTGCAGGTCGATGCCGTTTCGCTCGGCGAGATCGAGCGGGCAATGCGGGCGGGCTATTCTGCCGGCACTGTGTCGGAAGATGCGGAGATCGTCTTCACCGCCGATGTCTTCGACCGGCCGACGCTGGAACGCGTCATTGCCGATAAGATAGAGGTGAACATCGGCTCCATCGACATGCTGCATCAATTGGGAGAGCGCTCGCCTGGCCATCGGGTGTGGCTGCGCATCAATCCCGGTTTCGGACATGGCCATAGCAAAAAGACCAACACCGGCGGCGAAACCAGCAAGCATGGCATTTGGTTCGAGCAGTTACAGGAGGCCGTGGCGCTGACGCGGCAATATTCGCTGAAGCTTGTCGGCCTGCACATGCATATCGGCTCCGGCGTCGATTATCGGCACCTTCAGCGCGTTTGCGGCGCAATGATTGAGTTCTGCCGCGCGCTTGATGTCGATATCGAAGCGATTTCGGCCGGCGGCGGTCTTTCGGTGCCCTATCGGGAGGGTGAGGAAGAGATCGATCCTGCCCATTATTTTTCGCTCTGGGATAAGGCCCGGCGCGAGATCGAGGCGCATTTCGGCCACGCAATCCGGCTGGAGATCGAGCCCGGCCGGTTTCTGACGGCGGATTCCGGTGTATTGCTGGCTGAAGTGAGGGCGGTCAAGATGATGGGCCGTAACCGCTTCGTCCTCGTCGATGCCGGTTTCAGCGATCTCGCCAGACCTGCCATGTACGGCAGCTATCATCATATCTCCGTCATCCCAGGCGAGACGCTTCGCGGTGCCGCCGGAGCAATCTTCCCAACCGTCGTCGCAGGTCCGCTCTGCGAATCGGGTGATGTTTTCACGCATACGGACAATGGCACGGTTGAAACGCGCGATCTGCCCGAGGCCCATGTCGGCGACTATCTCGTATTTCATGGTGCCGGCGCTTACGGCGCGACGATGTCGTCGAACTACAACAGCCGTCTTTATGCACCGGAAGTCCTGATCGACGGAGAGACACATCGCTTGATCCGCAGGCGCCAGACACTGGATGAGCTCTTCACGCTGGAAGCCATCTAGGCGAAGATTGGTGATTGCTATGCCGAAGAGGTCTTCGCCTCCGCCGATCCGGGAGGCTTTTCTGCGGTTGCGAAATGAATATAGTGAGCGCGGCCGGGCATGGTTGTGCTCGGCTGCCCTCACATCCTCACCGGCCGCAAGGCGCGAAAGTTCTGAACCGATATGCTGGCCTGGCTTGATCAGAAAACCGAAATCGTCGAGCACGCCGATCAGTCGTCACAATATTTCGAGCCGGCACATGCCGCCTATTACGGTGGAAAACCCGGCCAGCCGCTGAGGCTGATGCTGCAGGCGCGCAGCGATTTCCTGTCGATCTGGCGTCGTGCCGATTATCGCGAACATGTGGCAGAGTTCAAGCTTCTCGGCCGCCAGCTTATCATCGTCAATTCGCCTGATGCCATCCGCTATGTGGTGGCCAAGCGCCATGAGAATTTCGAGCGCAAGACGCCGCAGATGCGACGCGCTTTGGAGTATCTGCTGGGTGACGGACTGTTCATTTCCGACAAGGCGACCTGGAAACAGCGCCGTCCGTTGGTCTCCGATATCGTGCACAAGAACCGCGTGCCGGCCTTTGGCGCGATCATGCAGAGCACGGCAAGCGAGCTTGCCGACCGCTGACAGAACCTCGGGGAGGGCGCCGAAGTCAACGCCCTGTTCGAAATGGCGGGGCTGACGGCGAAGATCATCTCCCGCAGCGTTTTCGGCAATGATCTCGGCGAAGAAAGTGCCAATGCCGTCACCGAGGGTTTTGCGGGCTATCAGTCGCTGGTCGATTCCGTCAATTTCGGCTACTTCCTCGGCTTTGACGAGGGCTACCGATCATCAGGACGCCGAGCCTCAGCCGGTCGGTCAAGCGGATACACCGCATCATCGATCAGGTGATCGAGGACCATCTGGCCGGCAAGGGCGACAACAACTCGATGGTCGAGCTGCTGATCCGCCGGCAACAGCGCAATCCCGAGCTGAAACTCGACGTCGTGGCGCTGAGAAACGAAGCCGCCACCATCTTCATGGCCGGCCATGAAACCACGGCAGCGACCCTCACCTGGGCCTGGTATCTGCTTGCCGGCGCGCCCTGGGTGGAGGCGGCGGTTCATGCGGAAATCGAAGCCGTCTGCGGAGATTGGGTGCCGTCCGTCGATGATATTCCGGCGCTGAACTGGTGCCGGGCGGTCATCGAGGAAACCTTGCGCCTTTATCCGCCAGTGCCGATCCTGGCGCGGCAGGCAGCCGAATCGGACCAAATCGGCAGCGTGAAGGTCCGCAAGGCTGCACTCGTGCTGATTGTGCCATGGATGCTTCCGCACTGACGGCGAGAGACGCATCGATGCGGCACCTCTCCCAGCTAACAATGTGGACATTTCAATGTCCTGGAATGGCAACTTTTGGCATAGCGCTGATTTTACTGAAGCGGTATGCTCGGGATTGACGGCATATCTTTCCTGCTTTGATGCGGTCCATACAGATCGCCTTCACATTGGAATACTCGGGGCAAGCTTAGGATTGAACACAGTACTTTATGAAAATAGCTACTATAAGAACCGTGCAATTTTCGAGTACAGTATTGGGGCGAGGTTTCCCTATGCTAAACTAAAGATGGCTTGAACCGCTGACCAGCGGCAGGCTAGTTGCGCATTCGGAAATATCATCAGTGAGATCAAGATCTTATTGCGGATTGCAACATGAGGTTGTACTTCGGTTTCATATCTGAGTGAGCTCATCCTCTATCTTTCGCGGACATTCGCAACGGGTAACCAGCCAATGCTATTCTAGATATTGGCTGGAAGAAGGCCATTGAATGATAACGAGAGTTGACTTGCCGTTTTGCTCCAACCGGCTTTCTCCTGAGCCGCATGATCAGCGTGTCGCTGGGCCGGCCGTTCGGTGTTTGCTTTCTTCGCTCAGTGTCTGTCCGTGGAATTTCGACAGCGACGTGACGACATCGTCGATTTCGTCACTTAATCTTTGGGTATCCCATTGCAGAGCGGACGCCGCAATCGCGCCGATTTCGCGCAGTCCCTGGATCGTCAGCAGGCCTTCGATCGCCATGGTGGTGCGGCGGAAGACGATATCGGATAGATGCACAACCATCTCCTGCCGCGCGATCCAGTCAATCTCCAGCGCGCTATAACGTTTCGCGCCGCTGATGCGCTGATCGTCATTGTATTCGGAGCGGTAAGCAAGGATGTCCGCAGCGGTCGTGCCGTATCGGCCAAGCAGTTCATCCACTCTGCTCGCCTCGACACCGGCCGTTGCTGCAACCCTCTTGATCCAGCGCGTGCGCTCATCGGCGCTTACCGGAAAATCTCGGCCGCCGCCAATGGCGAGACGCTCAGTGGATGTCTTGCGGCCGATTTGAAGGCGAGCCAGCACCGTATCGGCGACCTCTTCGGCAAAGCCGCGGAACGTCGTCCATTTGCCGCCGACCAGCGAGATGATCGGGAAGGGACGGCCCGTCTGCGGCTCGAAAACCGGTGCTGAGTGATCGCGGCTGATCAGGCCCGGCGACGAGGCGTCGGAAGCGGGCAGGGGCCGGATGCCGCTATAGCTGTATGTCACCTGGTTGCGGTCAAAACGCAGGCTCGGCAAAAGCGAGCGCAGGCTGTCGAGAAAATAGTCGATCTCCGGCTCCTCGCAGCGCACATTGTCGGGATCGTCGTAAGGGATATCGGTCGAGCCGACCAAAGCCTGGCCGAGATAGCCATAGACGAGGCAGATGCGGCCGTCATCGGCCTCGAAATAGATCATATGGCCGTTGAGGCTGCGCACCAGTTCCGGATGATCGAGCAGGATATGTGATCCCTTGGTGCCGCCGATCAGATGTGCGGGTGCGCCAAGAGCGGCATTGACCTGATCGATCCAGGGACCTGCGGCATTGACGACGAGCTTTGGCTTTGCCGAAAAGGCATAGCCGTCCGAACGCCGGAAGGTCAGTAGACCGTCGGTGGCGGAAACCAGCCTTGTGGAATTCGCCGCCAGCGAGCCCTTGTTGGCTTCAAGTCCGTCATTGACCAGTTCATAGACCAACCGCTCCGGCCGGCTGATCTTGGCGTCGTAATAGATGCCGCCTGCCACGATCTGCGGCGTCACATGCGGCATTTCCTTCAGCGCCCGACCCTTCAACAGAAACCTGTGGCGCGGCATGACGCGGTTGCGCGATCCGAAGAAGTCATAAAGCGCAAGGCCGATCTTGATGAGCACGGCGCCGCGGCTGCGCGGCGCCGTCGTCGATCCGAAAAGCGTGCGGAGGGCAGCCGGTATGCCGCGCATCCAGGAAAAGACCGGCACGAAGGTCGGCAGCGCCTCGACGCAATGCGGCGCGTTCGTCAGCAGCAGGTTGCGCTCGAATGCCGATTGGGCGACCAGCCGGAATTCGCCGGTTTCCAGATATTTGAGACCGCCATGGATCAGACGCGAAGGTGCGGCACTCGTTCCCGAGCCGAAGTCCGATTTGTCGATGATCAGGCAGTTGACGCCCTGCAGAGAAAGATCGCGAAACAATCCGGCGCCATTGACGCCCGCGCCCAAGATGACAACGTCGATATCCCCGTCTTGAAGTTGCAAGAAGCGTTGTTTCAGATCGGCGGCCATATCGGTCATAACATCATCATCCTGGTGAATGCCGCGATGGAACTCGTCCCATCCGGCACAGTTTTCGGTCTAGCCTAGGGAGTGGCGGGTCGCGAGATTGCCGATGCGCGGCCAGAGCGGCGCCATCGCTTCTGCAATGTCTCGGAAGAGATCGTAGCGGATGCGATAATCGGCGCTGCGGGCGGAATCCGGACGATAGGTCCTCGCGATCTTGCCGACATCGCGCGGATCGCTCTGCGGGCTGGCATAGACACCGATCCCAGCGCCGGCGCAAAGGGCGGCCCCCCAAGCGGCGGCTTCATCGATCTCGGTGATGGTGACAGGCAGACCGAGCACGTCGGCAAACATCTGCACGACGATCGGATTGCGCGATACGCCGCCCGCCAGCCTTGCCTGATCGAAGGAAAAACCGTCACTTAGGGCATCGACGTGAATCTTGTGGTTGAAGGCGATGCCTTCGAGGACGGCGCGCAGCATGTCGCCGCGGTCATGCCAGCCGCCAAGCCCGAAGAAGCTGGCGGTGGCCTCAGCACCATAGGGTGAGCCGAACAGATAGGGATGGAAGAGCGCGCTCGATGGACGGTTGAAGGCTGCCTCGATCTCGGGACCGAGTACGGCATGGATGGACGTGCCGGCAGCCTCGGCGTTTGCGGCGTCGCTGGCGCAGAGCTTGTCGAGAAACCACTCGTAATTCGCCGAGGATGCCGGCGAGATCGACATATTGTTCCATTGGCCCGGCGCAATGGCATTTCGGCAGAACCAGCGACTGTCGACGCGTGGCTCCGACGATAGCGTCTCGTTGATCGAATAGGTGCCGGCAATGACCGCGACGACGCCATCGGCATAGCCGCCGGCGCCAAGGGCAGAAGCCGTCACATCATGCAGGCCAGCAACGACGGGCGTGCCTCTAGCAAGGCCCGTCCGTTTCGCGACGGCTTCGGACACATAGCCGACAACCTCATCGGATCGTGAGGCTGGCGGCAGGGCGCCGGCGATTGCCTCAACGCCGAAGAGCTTCAGCGCATCCGGCGTATAGTCCTGCGTCGAAACATCGGTAAAAGAAGTGCTGGCCTCGGTGCGGTCGGTGCCGACGACGCCGGTCAGGCAGAAGCACAGCCAGTCCTTGCAGCTCAAGACATGGCCGATCCGGCTAAAACGCTCAGGCTCATTGGCCTTGATCCAGGCAAGCAGCGCAGACGGGGCCGAGACATGCGGCACCTGCCCAGTCAGCCTCAAAGATCCGTCGGCAAGCGGACTTTTCAGCCACTGCTCGACGATCGATCCGGCGCGGCTGTCGAGCGAGAGGATGGCACGCCCAAGCGGCCTATCTGCCCTGTCGAGCAGATAAATGCCATCGCCATGCGCGGTCGCAGCAATAGCCTGAATGTCGCTGGCCGGACGCCCGCTGAGCCTGATCGCCTCGCCAATGGCCTCGGCAGTGCGCGTCCAGAGTTCGTCCATGTCGCGTTCGACATGTCGCGCCTTCGGCATGAACTGGGTCACACGGCGGCGCGCAACGGCAAGCGGCGTGCCGTCGATGTCGAAGATGACGGCCTTGGTGACGGTCAAACCACTGTCGATCCCGAGCAGACTCGGCATTCCTGTTACTCCTGATCGTAAACGAGGTGAGGCGGCCCATGCCGGGGCCGTCGCTCACGCACGCTCCTTGTCGGCCTTGGCGACGACCACATTGATGTTCCTGTTGCGCATGCGCTCGAGGTGATCTGCGGGCGTCTTCTCGTCGACGATGACGACATCGAATTCGCTCAAATGCGCGAAACTATGAAGCGCCCGCCGCTCGAACTTCGTGTGGTCCATCAGCAAGACGCGCTTGGCGGCGCTATTAAACATTGCCCGCTTGATATCGACGATCTCGGGCGACTGATGAAAGACTGCGCCATCGATGACCGCCGACATCGAAATGAAGGCAACATCGGCCCGCAGGCGATTGATTTCGTTGATCGTCATCCGGCCCATGAAGGCATTGCACCAATTATAGTACTGCCCGCCGAGCGCCAGAAGCGTCACGTCATGCATGTCTTTCAGCGCATTCATCAGCGTCAGCGAATTGGTGATCGCCGTCAGCGGCACCTTGGCGGGCAGGTGCGATGCCATCTGCAGGACGGTGGTGGAATCGTCGAGGAAGATCGCCTGACCGGGCTCGACGAACTGCATCGCGGTTGCGGCAATAATCTTCTTTTCGCTTGCCTGCCGGTTGGCACGATAGACGTCGCTCGATTCGATCAGGCTCGTTGCCGCCGCGGTAACGATACCGCGCGTCTTTCGGAAAAGACCTCGGCTGACGAGCTCGTCGACGTCGCGATGCGCCGTCATCAGGCTGATGCCGAAACGCTCAGTCAGGTCCTCGATGCGCATAGACCCTTCCGTCATCACGGCTTCGGCGATCATCTGGCGCCTGGCGATCTGACGCGAATGCCGGCTGTCGCTCGGCAGTTCGTCTTTCAGGAATGATATGGAGCTTGTCTTGTCTGTCACTTTGGCCTCTGACGCTGATCCTTGCGGAGTTGACTTGCTGCGGCGAGTGTCATGCTATGAGAAAAGAATATAAAGAACAGTTCGCTACAAGAATTTCTGCAAGTTCTGTGTGATATTCCGCCAAGGGCTCGTGCTGCCAGCGGACGCTGATAGCGCTCAAGTGAGTGAGGGCGCCGGCTTGCGGCGCCCCCGATATCATTACTCGGACAGGACGAAGGGTGCCGTGTACTTGCCCACATTGTCCTTGGTGATCAGGATGCAATCGAAAAGCTGCTTTTCGCTCTTGGCACCGGTCTTGCCGGTCTTGATGAAGCTGTCGGCCTGCTTGACGGCTTCCGCCGAGAAGGTGGCGACCGGCTGCAGGACGGTATATTGCAGCTCACCGGCCTTGATGGCGGCTACCGCGTCGGGAGAGCCGTCGAAGCCACCGACCTTGACGCTGGCAAGCTTGCCGGCTTCCTTGAGGGCGGCAATCGCGCCGAGCGCCATTTCGTCATTGCC
Organism: Rhizobium sp. UFLA01-1127; assembly: GCF_059803845.1. Classification (NCBI taxonomy): domain Bacteria; kingdom Pseudomonadati; phylum Pseudomonadota; class Alphaproteobacteria; order Hyphomicrobiales; family Rhizobiaceae; genus Rhizobium; species Rhizobium sp. UFLA01-1127. The sequence continues at coordinate 87,320 of NZ_JAUQTZ010000005.1, forward strand.
GGAAATCACGCCGATAATGTCCGGGTGGGCCTGCAGGATCGACTGCATCTTGTTGTGACCCTGGGTGCGGTCCCAGTTGGCAACTTCCTTGGCAACCTTCTTC
>NZ_JAUQTZ010000060.1:0-34715 GCF_059803845.1 Rhizobium sp. UFLA01-1127
TCGATGATCAGTTCCTTCAGGCGCTCGCGTGCATCGTCGCGATTGCGATCCTGACTGCGGAAGCGGCTTGCCTCGATCATCAGAACGCCTTCCTTGGACACGCGACGGCCGGCAAGTCTGATCGCATTCGCCTTGACGCGCTCCGTCAGCGATGGGGAATTCTGGATGTTGAAGAAAAGCTGGACCGCGGTTGCGACCTTGTTGACGTTCTGACCGCCGGGACCGCCCGCCAGAACGAACTGTTCCGTCAGCTCCCAGCCGGCAATCGTAATCCGGTCGTTGATGTAAAGCGCTTCGCTGGCCATGATTTTCTCCGCGCCTGTCTATCCCACATTGATGCGCGGTTGAAAATATGGTTGTGGCGAGGATGAGTTTCCTTCGCCTTTGCCTCTTCGAGCGGAGCGCGGCATGTTTCCCTCTCCCCTCGGGGAGAGGGCAGGGTGAGGGGGATCGCTGCGGGAAAGGAAAGTTCTTGTTTTTCAAAGAATGATCCCTTTGCTATGCCGCACCCTTCTCCCCTCTGGCCCCTTCTCCCCGAGGGGAGAAGGGGTGGTGGTCGGATTCCCCCGAGAAAAAACCGCCCTCGCTATACACACGAGGGCGGGTCATAAGTTTCACGTGAGTCAAGGCTCGCGTGGGCTCCTTATTCCGCTGCGACCGGCATCCCCGGAGCCGCGTCACGGACGTTGCCGTCCACATGATCCTCGAACTTCGCGAAGTTGGTGACGAACATCTGCACCAGCTTTTTCGCCTGCGCATCATACGCTTCGCCATCTGCCCAGGTGGAACGCGGATCGAGGATGGCACCATCGACGCCGTCGACCGCAACCGGAACCGCAAAGCCGAAATTCTGATCGACGCGGAATTCGACATTGTCGAGATCGCCCTTCAGGGCCGCGGCGAGCAATGCGCGCGTCGCCTTGATCGGCATGCGGCGGCCCGTGCCATAAGCGCCGCCGGTCCAGCCGGTGTTGACCAGCCAGCAACGGGCGCCGTGGCGGGCGATCAGCTCCTTGAGCAGGTTGCCGTATTCGGCCGGATGGCGCGGCATGAAGGGAGCGCCGAAGCAGGTCGAGAAGGTGGCTTCGGGCTCGACGACGCCCTTCTCCGTGCCGGCAACCTTGGCGGTGTAGCCGGACAGGAAGTGATACATGGCCTGATCCGGCGTCAGCTTGGCGATCGGCGGCATGACGCCGAAAGCATCGGCAGTCAGCATGATGATCGTCTCGGGATGGCCCGTAATGCCTGACGCCGAAGCGTTCGGAATGAAATGCAGCGGATAGGCGCTGCGGGTGTTTTCCGTCAGGGACCCGTCATCGAGATCGGGCTGGCCATGCTCGTCGAGCACGACATTTTCCAGCACGGTACCGAAACGGCGTGTCGTTGCGTAGATTTCCGGCTCGGCCTCGGGCGACAGGCGGATGGTCTTGGCGTAGCAGCCGCCTTCGAAATTGAAGATGCCGTTTTCGCCCCAGCCATGCTCGTCGTCGCCGATGAGCGTGCGAGTTGGGTCGGCCGATAGCGTCGTCTTGCCGGTGCCGGATAGGCCGAAAAAGATCGCGGCGTCGCCTTCCGGACCGACATTGGCCGAGCAATGCATCGGCATGACGCCGCGCTCCGGCAGCAGGTAGTTCAGCACGGTGAAGACGGATTTCTTCATCTCGCCGGCATAGGACGTGCCGCCGATCAGAACGATGCCGTTGACGAGATCGCAGGCGATCACCGTCTCCGTGCGGCAGCCGTGACGCTCCGGATCGGCGCGGAAGCTCGGCAGGTCGATGATCGTCAGCTTCGGCACGAAGCTTTCGAGCGCGGAGCGATCGGGGCGGATCAGCAGGTTGCGGATGAACAGCGAGTGCCAGGCGAATTCGGTGATGACGCGCGTCGGCAAAGCATATTCGACGTCGGCGCCGCCGATCAGATCCTGCACGAACAGGTCCTTGTCGCGGGCATGGGCCAGCATGTCCTCGTGCAGCAGCTCGAAATGCTCCGGAGAAATCGGCTTGTTGTTGTCCCACCAGATCTGATCCTCGGTGGTGGCGTTGCGCACCACGAACTTGTCCTTCGGGGAACGGCCGGTGTGCTGACCGGTCAAAGCCCTGAGCGCACCATCGGCGGTCAGATCGGCTTCGCGACGGCGAATCGCCTCCTCGTAAAGATGAGCCGCCATGAGATTATAGCGTACACTGGCAGCGGCTCCCAGGCCGATCGATCCCAGTTCAGTCGCGGGATTACGGACGCCGAATTGCTCCATCACTTTTTCCTCTACAAAGGGGCTTGGCCGTTAGAATTGTCTAAAGCGTAGAGGGCTCTTTTTAAAAGCACAAGGGCCATCATCAAAAAATATTTAATAATATCAGGTATTTAATCGATTTAAATAAATCGCGATAATTTTAAATCGTTTGAATGAAGGGTGGAGAGACGTTTCGCCGCACAACTATTGCGCAAGGGTTTTTGGCCGCGACAATCCTCCCCTTTATCTTTGCCACAATTTGTTCCACCTTTATCCCCATAAGCGCGCCAGGTTACCGCCGACCGAGCTGGCAGACCGCCTGGGCTGGATTCCAAATCCGGGAGACGCGCACTGATGACGGAGACGAATACCATGTTGACAATCGCGCTCGTTGATGACGACCGCAATATCCTGACTTCCGTATCGATTGCCTTGGAAGCAGAGGGATATAAGGTAGAGACCTATACGGACGGAGCCTCGGCGCTGGACGGCCTGCTTGCCCGGCCGCCGCAACTGGCGATCTTCGATATCAAGATGCCGCGCATGGACGGAATGGAACTCTTGCGCCGCCTGCGCCAGAAATCCGACCTGCCGGTGATCTTCCTCACCTCCAAGGACGAGGAGATCGACGAGCTGTTCGGCTTGAAGATGGGCGCCGACGACTTCATCACCAAGCCATTCTCGCAGCGTCTGCTGGTCGAGCGCGTCAAGGCGGTGCTGCGCCGGGCTTCGGCTCGCGAAGCCGCAAATGCCGCCGGCGGCAGCACCGCAGCTGCCAAGCCAGGTGCAACGCAGCAGGCCCGCTCGCTGGAACGCGGCCAGCTCGTCATGGACCAGGAACGGCACACCTGCACCTGGAAGGGCGAGCCGGTGACGCTGACCGTCACGGAATTTCTCATCCTGCATTCGCTTGCCCAGCGCCCGGGCGTGGTCAAGAGCCGCGACGCCCTGATGGACGCCGCCTACGACGAACAGGTCTATGTCGACGACCGCACGATCGACAGCCACATCAAGCGGCTGCGCAAGAAATTCAAGATGGTCGACCTCGATTTTGATATGATCGAGACGCTGTATGGCGTCGGCTACCGCTTCCGCGAGGCAGCATAATAGTTAGCTAGACCATACGGATAGTTAACTGGACCATACGGCGGACAATGGAATAAGAGCATGCGGACGGGGTCGCGAACCCCGTTCTTCGAAAGGGCCGTAGGCTTGGCACAGCTGGTGCAGCACAGGGATATAGACGACTCGGAAAGCCCGAGCGGCGCTCGAATCGCGCGCCGACGCTGGACCCATCCGTTCGTGCTCATCCGTCGCATCTTCGGCAATGCCGTGTTTTCGAGCCTGACGCGGCGCATCCTGTTCTTCAATCTTGCCGCTCTGGTCGTGCTTGTCGGCGGTATTCTCTATCTCAACCAGTTCCGCGAGGGCCTGATCGACGCGCGCGTCGAGAGCCTGCTGACCCAGGGTGAAATCATCGCGGGCGCCGTTTCCGCCTCGGCATCGGTCGACACCAACTCCATCACCATCGATCCGCAGAAACTCCTGGAGCTTCAGGCAGGCCAGAGCATCACGCCCGTTCCGAACGACGAGGACCTGGAATTCCCGATCGATCCGGAAAAGGTGGCGCCGGTGCTGACGCGGCTGATCTCGCCGACCCGCACGCGCGCGCGCATCTTCGATGCCGATGCGAACCTGCTGCTAGACAGCCGCCATCTCTATTCCCGCGGCCAGGTGCTGCGCTACGATCTGCCGCCCGTCGACGACGAGAAGCCGAGCTGGTCCGACTGGTTCAGCGGCTTGCTCAACAAGATGCTGCAGCCGGGCAACCTGCCGGTTTACAAGGAAGCGCCAGGCGGCGACGGCTCCATCTATCCGGAAGTCATGAATGCGCTGACGGGTGTGCGCGGCGCGGTGGTCCGCACCACCGAGAAGGGCGAACTGATCGTTTCCGTCGCCGTGCCGATCCAGCGCTTCCGCGCCGTTCTCGGCGTGCTGCTCTTGTCAACCCAGGCTGGCGACATCGACAAGATCGTTCATGCCGAGCGCTTGGCAATCATGCGCGTCTTCGGCGTCGCGACGCTGGTCAACGTCGTGCTTTCGCTGCTTCTGTCCTCCACCATCGCCAATCCGCTGCGCCGGCTTTCGGCAGCCGCCATCCGCGTGCGGCGCGGCGGGGCGAAGGAGCGCGAGGAAATCCCGGATTTCTCGGCCCGCCAGGACGAAATCGGCAACCTCTCGATCGCACTGCGCGACATGACATCTGCGCTCTACGATCGGATCGACGCGATCGAAAGTTTTGCCGCAGATGTCAGCCACGAGCTGAAAAATCCGCTGACATCGCTACGCAGCGCCGTCGAAACGCTGCCGCTTGCCAAGAGCGACGATTCCAAGAAGCGGCTGATGGATGTGATCCAGCACGACGTTCGCCGCCTCGACCGCCTGATCAGCGATATCTCCGATGCCTCGCGCCTCGATGCCGAACTTGCCCGCTCGGATGCGAAATCTCTCGATCTGGAAGTGCTGCTGCGCGACATGATCGAGATTTCGAGGCAGGTCGGACACAGCAAGAAGGCCGTAGAGATCGAATATGTGGTCGATCGCAAACCGGCCGACAAGGCGAAGTTCATCGCCAACGGCCACGATCTCCGCATCGGCCAGATCGTCACCAACCTCATCGAAAACGCGCGGTCCTTCGTTCCCGCCGACACCGGCAAGATCACTGTCCGGCTGACACGCACGAGGACGCGCTGCGTGATCTATATCGAAGATAACGGCCCCGGCATTCAGGCCGAAAACATCGACCGCATCTTCGAGCGCTTCTACACCGACCGGCCGGAATCGGAAGGTTTCGGGCAGAATTCCGGCCTCGGCCTTTCCATCAGCCGGCAGATCGCCGAGGCGCATGGCGGGTCGCTGCGCGCCGAGAATATCACAGACAGCGATGGCTCGACACTGCTCGGGGCGCGTTTCATCCTCTCGTTGCCCGCACAGACACCGGCGTGAGCGGCCGCATGACCGGCGAAGCGACCAATATCCACGCAACCGCGATCGTCATCGGCAAGACCGGGCTCCTGTTTCTCGGACCGTCGGGCTGCGGCAAATCCACCCTTGCCTTCTCCTGCCTGGCGGCAGCAAAACCGCTCAGACTTTCCGCTAGCTTGATCGCCGACGATCGCGTGCTGATCTCCGGGCAGACCGGCTCCGTGATCGCGGAGTGTCCGCCTTCGATCGCCGGCCTGATGGAAATCCGCTATACCGGCATTGTTCGGATGCCCTATGTCCCCCGCGGCGAAATGCACATTGCCGTCCAGCCAGTCGATCCGGCGACAGCGGAAAGAATGCCACCCGAGGACGAGCAGATCGATATTGCCAATTGTATCCGGTTGCCGTTGATCCGCTTGTCCGCAACCTCCGCGAACCCGCTGGCCGTAATAATGATGAAAATCGGCGCGAGTTTCGACGAATCGGCCATTTAGGCCCGAACAGGCATGCAAATCCCGTATTTTAAGCTTGCACTTCGTCTTTTCATCGCCAAGATGTCCCCCCACGGTGGACGACATTGCTGCATTGCGATATGGGCCACCTGTTTGCATATGCCATGGGAGCAGTAATATCATGATTGGACTTGTGCTTGTCACTCATGGCAAGCTGGCTGAAGAGTTTCGGCATGCTGTAGAGCATGTCGTTGGTCCGCAGAAGTTCATAGAAACGGTATGCATTGGTCCCGAAGACGACATGGACAAGCGCAGGCAGGATATCTTGCAGGCCGTCGCGGGCGCCGATGACGGCAATGGCGTCATCATCCTCACCGACATGTTCGGCGGTACTCCTTCCAATCTCGCAATCTCCGTCATGAACAGCGGCCACACCGAGGTCATTGCGGGCGTCAATCTGCCGATGCTCATAAAGCTTGCCGGCGTGCGCGGCGACAACAACATGGAAAGGGCACTGGTGGAAGCTTCCGAGGCCGGGCGCAAATACATCAACGTGGCCAGCCGTGTGCTCAGCGGCAAATAACGAGGCAGACACCGCCCCCATGACCGAGCTTTCCCGGGAACTCCTGATCATCAACAAGCGGGGCCTGCATGCCCGTGCTTCGGCGAAATTCGTGCAGACGGTCGAAGCCTACGACGCCGCGATCACCGTTTCGAAGGACGGCACCACGGTCGGCGGCACTTCGATCATGGGCCTGATGATGCTTGCCGCCAGCCCGGGCTGCAGCGTGCTGGTCACGGCATGCGGCAACCAGGCGGCCGAGGCGCTCGAGGCGCTCGACCAGCTCGTCGCCAACAAGTTCGGCGAGGAAATGTAGGCTTTCCCGCCTGTCAGATCTCGGACATAAAGACATAAAGACTTCTTTATATCATTATTGATTTCCACCCTGAAGCCTGATACACGGCATCATCCACACGCTGTCAGCGTGCAATTCTTGTTGCATTCGTCCGAGGCGTCTGCCCGCGGCGCGTCTGCATCGTTCAGGCTGGAGACCTTCATGAGCACTGAAAAGGACTACATCGTCGCGGATATCGGCCTTGCCGACTATGGTCGCAAGGAAATCGCAATCGCCGAAACCGAGATGCCGGGCCTGATGGCCTGCCGCGCCGAATTCGGCGAAGCGCAGCCGCTGAAGGGCGCGCGCATCACCGGCTCACTGCACATGACGATTCAAACAGCCGTTCTCATCGAGACGCTGGTGGCACTCGGCGCTCAGGTGCGTTGGGCATCCTGCAACATCTTTTCGACGCAGGATCATGCCGCAGCAGCGATCGCCGCATCCGGCGTTCCGGTCTTCGCAGTCAAGGGCGAGAGCCTCGAAGACTACTGGATCTACACCGACAAGATCTTCCAGTGGACCGATGGCGGTCTCTCCAACATGATCCTCGACGACGGCGGCGATGCCACGATGTACATCCTGCTCGGCGCCCGCGCCGAAGCCGGTGAGGACGTGCTCTCCAACCCGCATTCGGAGGAAGAGGAAATCCTCTTCGCACAGATCAAGAAGCGTCTTCAGGCTTCACCGGGCTGGTTCACAAAGCAGCGAGACGCCATCAAGGGCGTGACCGAAGAAACCACCACGGGCGTCAACCGCCTCTACCAGCTCAGCCAGAAGAGCCTGCTGCCTTTCCCGGCGATCAACGTCAACGACAGCGTCACCAAATCGAAGTTCGACAACAAGTATGGCTGCAAGGAATCGTTGGTTGACGGTATCCGCCGCGCCACCGACGTCATGATGGCCGGCAAGGTTGCCGTCGTCTGCGGTTACGGCGACGTCGGCAAGGGTTCTGCCGCTTCGCTTTCCGGCGCCGGCGCCCGCGTCAAGGTCACGGAAGTCGACCCGATTTGCGCCCTGCAGGCCGCCATGGACGGCTATGAAGTCGTCCAGCTCGAGGACGTCGTTTCCTCGGCCGACATCTTCATCACCACGACCGGCAACAAGGACGTCATCCGCATCGACCATATGCGTGCGATGAAGGACATGGCGATCGTCGGCAACATCGGCCACTTCGACAACGAGATCCAGGTTGCCGCTCTGCGGAACCTGAAGTGGACGAACATCAAGCCGCAGGTCGACATGGTCGAGTTCGCCAAGGGCAACCGCATCATCCTGCTCTCGGAAGGCCGCCTGCTGAACCTCGGCAATGCCACCGGCCATCCGTCCTTCGTGATGTCGGCGTCCTTCACCAACCAGACGCTGGCGCAGATCGAGCTCTTCACCAAGCCCGGACACTACAAGAACGAAGTCTACGTGCTGCCGAAGCACCTCGACGAGAAGGTCGCCCGCCTGCATCTCGCCAAGCTCGGCGTGAAGCTGACGGAGCTTTCCGAAGAGCAGGCTTCGTATATCGGCGTGACGCCGAAGGGGCCGTTCAAATCCGACCACTACAGATACTGATTATTCAGACAGTATCCACAACATCTTGTAGCCCTGGCATTGACAAATGCCGGGGCTTATTTTTTAGCCAGCTCCCTTCCCCCGGATTCTCCTAGGCAGTATTGTTTTTACACTTGATTCGTGACGAACCGGGCATGCCCGGAGCCATGAAAATGGGATGTCTTGTCAGGATGCGGCACAGTAGAGTCGGATGATTTTAGGTCTATTCGGCCTAAAATCCGAATCCGCTCTAAATCAAAGAAGTAGAGCATGATGTCGTCCGAAAACCGCCTACACTTTTCGGCATCATGCTCTAGAGGACGGAGACAGACCTCTTATGTTTGAAGGGGAAGACAACCTGCATCAGCTAGCGTTACGCCGTGCGGCGGCGCTGTTGCGGCAGGGCGGTGCATATCGGCTTTCGACAGGAGCAAAGCAGGGCAAAGGCCGGCTCGCCCGTCTGAGCCGCCTATTGAGGCTCAGCGTTTTCGGTGGTCTGTTAAGCGGTTTGGCCGAACCTGTCCTTGCGCAGAGCAATGGCGCCGCGCAGACGAGCATGCGCCTCTTCACCTCCTCGGAAATGGCCGTCTTCTCCGTCATCATCGGCGTGATTTCCGCCGCACTTCTGTCGACCATGTGGATGGTCCGGCAGCGCGGCAACATGGAAAGCGAAAGCCGGGAAATCCGCACGGCTCTTTCCGATGCCAACCAGCGTATTTCGCAATATCAGGCGCTGATTGCCGACAAGAACCGCCGCATCGTCATCTGGGACGGTCAGAATGCACGGCCCGAGCTGCTCGGCCAGCTGCCGGTCGAGACCGGAGCGCCGCAGGACAATGAATTCCTCGCTTTCGGACGCTGGCTGAAATCATGGTCGGCCGGCGATCTCGACAAGGCGATCGACAAGCTGCGGAGCAGCGGCCAGAGTTTCGACATGGTGGTCGAGACCAACCGTGACGAAATCCTCGAAGCGCAGGGGCGCATTTCGGGAGGACGCGCCTTCGTCCGCTTCATCGCACTCAACAATCTGCGCGCGGAACTCGCCGAGCTGAAGATCGAGCGCGACCGGCTGATGACCTCGATTTCCACCTTCCAGCACCTGCTCGATGCCATCGATCTGCCGGTCTGGCAGCGCGATGCGGAAGGCAAGCTTACCTGGGTCAACCAGGCCTATGGCGAGGCCGTGGAAGCGGTTTCAACCGATGAGGCCGTGCGCGAAGGACGGGAATTCCTGACGACGGTGACCCGCGAGCGCATTAGCGCTGCGGCCACGCCGGAATCGCCCTTCCACGACAAGATCTCGACCGTCGTCCATGGCAACCGCACCTTCTTCGACGTTGTCGACGTGAAGGCCCCGAACGGTTCCGCCGGCATTGCCATCGACGTATCCGAAGCGGAAGCGGTGCGGGCCGAGCTGGCGCGCACGCTGAAGAGCCACGCAGAAACCCTTGACCATCTGGCCACACCAGTTGCGATTTTCGACGGCGATCGGCGGCTGCAGTTCTACAATCAGGCTTTCGTCCAGCTTTGGGAACTCGATATCGCTTTCCTCGAGAAGCGGCCCGACAATAGCGAGCTTCTGGATCGGCTGCGCGGCGCCAAGAAGCTGCCTGAGCAGCTGAACTGGAAGACATGGAAGGACGGCGTCCTTTCGGTCTATCGCGCGCTCGATACGCAGACCGATCTCTGGCACCTGCCCAACGGCCAGATCCTCAGGGTTTTTGCAACCGCACATCCGCAGGGCGGCGCCACCTGGGTATTCGAGAACCTGACCGAGCAGGTCGATCTCGAAACGCGCTACAACACGCTGGTCAAGGTCCAGGGCGAAACCATCGATCACCTTTCCGAAGGTGTCGCCGTTTTCGGTCCCGATGGCCGCATCCGCCTGTCCAACCCGGCGTTCCGCATCCTCTGGAACATCACCGAGGCACAGGCCAAGCCTGGCACGCATATCCAGACGCTGGCCGAAGCCTGCACTCCGTCCTATGACCGGCCCGATGGCTGGAAGCGGTTTGCCGAGCAGATCACCAGCTTCGACGACGAGCGGCCGTCGTCGCAGGGCACGCTGGAGCTCTATTCCAATCTCGTACTCGACTATGCCGTCATTCCGCTGCCGAATGCGCAGACCATGCTGACCTTCGTCAACAAGACCGACAGCGTGCGCGCCGAGCGGGCACTGACGGAAAAGAACGATGCGCTGCTGAAGGCGGACGAGCTGAAGAACGATTTCGTCCAGCACGTCTCCTACGAATTGCGTTCGCCGCTGACCAACATCATCGGTTTCACCGACCTTTTGAAGACGCCGGGCATCGGCTCCCTGAACGAGCGGCAGGCCGAATATATCGACCATATCTCCACCTCGTCTTCGGTGCTGCTGACGCTGGTCAACGACATCCTCGACCTCGCGACCGTCGATGCCGGCATCATGCGGCTGAACTATTCCGAGATCGTGCTCAGCGACCTGCTCGACGAAGTCTCGATGCAGATCGCCGACCGACTGCAGGAAAGCGGCGTGACGCTCGAAATCACCGTACCGGCTCATCTCGGCTCCATCGTTGCCGATCAGCAGCGGTTGAAGCAGATCCTGCTCAAGCTTCTGACCAATGCCGCCAATTTCGCGCCGGAGGGATCGACGATCTCGCTGAAATGCGGGCGCGAAGGCGCGGATTTCGTCTTCTCGGTCGCCGACAAGGGTCCCGGCATACCGGAAGAGCTGATCCAAAGCGTCTTCAACCGCTTCGCCTCCGGCGGCAAAGGCGGCAAGCGCAGCGGCGCGGGTCTAGGCCTTTCCATCGTCGAAAGCTTCGTCAGCCTGCATGACGGCGAGGTTTCCATCGAAAGCCAACCAGACAAGGGAACGACGGTCACCTGCCGGATACCCTCGGCCGTACTGCCCCACTCCGTCGCAGCAGAATGACAGCCTCCGACAGCAGCATCTCCCTTTTCCTCGCAGATGACACGGCCACCGCTCAGCTCGGCGAGGATCTGGCCCTGGCATTGAAGGCCGGCGATTGTCTCGCACTGTCAGGCGATCTCGGCGCGGGCAAATCCTCGCTCGCACGCGCGCTGCTGCGCGCCATGGCCGATGATGCCGAACTGGATGTGCCGAGCCCGACCTTTACGCTCGTGCAATCCTATGAGCTGCGTATTCCGGTCTCGCATTTCGATCTCTACCGCCTCGGCGATCCCAGCGAGTTGACGGAACTCGGCTTCGACGAGGCCCTGCAGACCGGCATCTGCCTTGTCGAATGGCCAGAAATGGCCGAAGCCGAGCTGCCGAAAGAGCGTATCGACCTAAAACTCACGCATGAAGGCGAAGGACGGCGAGCCGTTATCACGGCGCCGGCCAAGCAGAAGGCGCGCATCGAACGCGTGCTTGCCATCCGCGCCTTCCTCGATGCGCACGGCCATCGCGGCGCGCACAGGCGCTTCCTCACGGGCGATGCCTCGCTGCGGGCCTACGAATACGTCCATCCGAGGGGTAGCAGCGACCGCATAATCCTGATGGATTGGCCGGGCCTGCCGGAGGGGCCGCCCGTGCTCGACGGCAAGCCCTATCCGAAGGTCGCGCATCTTGCCTGGGATACCTATCCCTTCGTGGCGATCGCCAATATCCTCAGAGAGAACGGCTTTGCCGCTCCGGAAATCTTTGCCGCCGATTACGACCAGGGCATCCTTCTCATTGAGGATCTCGGCACCGACGGCGTGCTCGACGATCAGGGGAAGCCGATTGCCGAGCGTTACCGCGCCAGCGTCGCTTGTCTCGCGTATCTGCACGGCCTTTCCATTCCCCGCGACATCCCGGTCACGCCGGATCACATCCATCACATTCCGGATTTCGACCGGACCGCCATGAAGATGGAAGCGCGGCTGCTTCTCGACTGGCATCTGCCCTGGAAGCGCGGCACGCCGGCAAGCGACGAGGAACGAGCCGATTATCTGGCGATCTGGGACAGACTGATCGATCAGCTTGACGACACGGAAAAGAACCTGCTGCTGCGCGACATGCATTCGCCGAATATCATCTGGCGGGCGCGGGAAAAGGGCATAAAGCGTATCGGCCTCATCGACTTCCAGGACGCGATGATCGGCCCGACCTCCTACGATGTGGCTTCACTGGTGCAGGATGCGCGGGTGACGATCGAGCGCGATCTGCATGACCGGCTCATGGCCGACTATCTTGCACTGCGCCATGCTCAGGGCGGCTTCGACCAAGCGAAGTTCCTGAAGAGCTGGGCAATCATGTCGGCGCAGCGCAATTGCAAGCTCGCCGGCCTCTGGGTGCGGCTGCTGCAACGCGACGGCAAGCCGGGATATTTGAAGCACATGCCGCGCACGCTCGCCTATCTCGCCATTGCCTTCGAGCATGAAACACTCGCTCCCTTGCGCGAATGGTGCGGGAAGGCCGGGATCGGCGAGGTATAGCGGGTAAGACCCGCGACGGCTTTCCGGCCTTGTGCTATGGAAATCAGACAGCGAATCGAGAGTTCGAGACGAGATGACCATCAAGCAAGCCATGGTATTGGCCGCGGGGCTTGGAACCCGCATGCGGCCGATCACCGACACTATTCCGAAGCCCCTGGTGAAGATCGCCGGCAAGGCGATGATCGACTATGCACTGGATGCATTAGCGGAAGCCGGCGTCGAGCAGGCTGTGGTGAACGTCCATCATCACGCAGATCAGATGGAAGCGCATCTGCTAGGCTATCGCGGCCTTGAAATCCTAGTCTCCGACGAGCGCGATGCACTGATGAACAATGGCGGCGGGTTGGCCAAGGGACTGAAGCTGCTCGGCCGCGATCCCGTTTTCGTCATGAATTCGGATCTCTTCTGGATCGGGGAGAAGGAGGGCCAGCCGACGAATCTGCAGCGCTTAGCCGGATTCTTCGACGCGAACCGCATGGACTTCGGCATGCTCTGCGTCGAGCTGAACAAGACGACGGGCCACAACGGCAAGAATGATTTCAGCATGGCAGACGATGGCCGACTCTCACGCTACAGCGATGTTACCGGCAATGGCGTCGTGTATGCGGGCACCTTGGTCATCAATCCGTCGTTTCTCGACGACGCGCCAGCTGACGCCTTCAACATCAACACCTACTATGACAAGGCCATCGCTCGCGGCCGGCTCTATGGCACTATGCTCGACGGTCATTGGCTGACTGTGGGGACGCCGGAGGCCGTCGGCGAGGCGGAGGAAACGATCCGGAATTTCCGGGCGTTTGCGTGAGCCTATGGCAGGCGGACACCGGCAGCGCATTCTGACGATTCCGGCGGGCCTGCCCTTCCTGAAAACGCTTGCGACAGCGCTCTGCGACGGACGGCTGACCGAGCATTTTCGCCATGATCCGAGCGACCCGCTGTCGCTTGCCAAGGTCAGCATCTTTCTGCCGACGCGGCGCGCGGCGCGCGTGCTGCGCTCGGAATTCGTCGATCTGCTCGGCGGCCGTTCCGCCATCCTGCCCATAATTCGCCCGCTCGGCGAGACCGATGACGACAGCGGCTATTTCGAGGAAGCCATGCCGGAAACGGCCGATCTGGCACAGCCGCTTGCCAATACGGCGCGGCTCTTGGAACTGGCGCGGCTGATCCTTGCCTGGCGCAACAAACTGCCGCAGATCGTGCGCGACATTCACTCCGACTCGCCGCTGGTGGCGCCGGCAAGCCCGGCGGATGCCATATGGCTCGCGCGCAATCTCGCCGAACTCATCGATTCGCTCGAGACCGAGGACCGCGAGTGGAGTGAGCTTGCCACTCTCGGCGCTGAAGATCATGCGCTCTGGTGGCAGCTCACCGCCGAATTCCTGGCGATCGCCAGCGCCTTCTGGCCGGCGCGCCTCGAAGAACTCGGCAAATCGTCACCCGCCCGCAACCGCAACGCCATTCTGCGGGCCGAAGCGCAGCGGATCTCCACCATGCGGCATGCCGGGCCGGTCATAATTGCCGGCTCGACCGGCTCGGTGCCGGCAACGGCGGAGCTGATTGCGGCCGTCGCTTCTTTGCCGCAAGGTGTCATCGTGCTACCCGGCCTCGATCTCGCGATGCCGGAGGAGGATTGGCAGCTTGTTGCGCCGGAGACATCCATTGGCGAAAGAGCCGATCCGACCACCCGCAGCCATCCGCAATATGGCCTTTCGCTGCTCCTGAAGCGGTTGCGCGTCACGCGGCGTGATGTCGAGCCTATCGCAGATGCGGCTGAAACCATGCAGATGCGGGCGCAGATCCTGTCGCGCGCGCTGGCTCCGGCCAAGGCGACAAGCGGCTGGGGAAGCTGGCGCAAGATGCTGGCCGCCGATGCGATCCCGGACGCATTCGCCGATGTCGCCCTCATCGAAGCGGCCAATGAGCGTGAGGAGGCGACCGCGATCGCCATCGCCTTAAGGCTGGCGCTGGAAAAACCCGGCCGAAATGGCGGCGAAAGCCAGGCGGCCTTGATCACGCCCGACCGCAATCTTGCCCGACGGGTAGCAGCCGAGCTTGCCCGCTTCGGCATTACCGCCGACGATTCGGCCGGCACGCCGCTGAACGCGACACCGCAAGGCACGCTGCTGCGATTGCTTTTGGAAGCGTCTCTTCGCCCTGGCGATCCCGTTGCTGTCGTCGCGCTGCTGAAACATCCTCTCGCTCTGTTCGGCCTGCCGGCTGAAACGCATCAGCCGGGCGTCGATGCGCTGGAAATCCTGGCGCTCAGGGGCGGCGTCGACAACGTCGATATCGGCAGGCTGGAAGCCCTGCTCAACGACCGCGTGGCGGAACAGGCCAATGACCACCATGCGCCCCAATGGCGCAAAGCCCTGCCGCCTGAGGCGATCGAGCATGCACGGGCTCTGGCCCAGCGAGTGACTGCGGCATGCGAACCGCTGATATCGGCGCTTTCCCTGCCCGCGTCAGAGGGCCCCCTCACACTTTCGGATTGGGCCGAGCGTACGGGCCGTGCCCTCGAAGCCGCGGCCGTCGACGAGCGTGGCAGTCTGGCGGGCCTCTGGTCCGGCGAAGCCGGGGATACGCTTGCCAGCCTCCTTCGAGATGTGATCGAAACCGAAGGTCAGCTTGAGGCGGACGGAGTTCAGTGGATCGACATCGTGGCCGCGCTCTCAGTGGGCCAGGCGGTGAAGCCGCGGGCACTCAGCCATCCCCGCCTTTTCATCTTCGGTACGCTCGAAGCGCGTCTGCAGAGCGTCGACACGCTGATCCTCGGCGGGTTGAACGAAGGATCCTGGCCGGGGCAGACGGCCAACAACCCCTTCATTTCGCGCAGCATGAAGACAGAGATCGGCCTGGAGCCGCCGGAGCGCCGAATCGGCCAGCTCGCGCACGACTTCGAAATGGCGAACGGCACACGCGACCTGATCTATTCGCGCGCGCTGCGCCAGGGCTCGACGCCGACGGTCGCGTCGCGCTGGCTGCAGCGGCTGATCGCACTCGGCGGCAAGGAACTGGAAGACGCCATGAAAGCCCGCGGCGACCAATATCGCCATTGGGCTGCGATCATCGACGAGGGTGAAAACCAGGCGCCGGCATTGCGCCCGGCACCGAAGCCGCCCGTGGAATTGCAGCCGAAGAGCTATTCCTTCAGCGAAGTAGGCCGGCTGCGCCGCGACCCCTATGCCATCTATGCCCGGCGCGTGCTGCGGCTCGATCCGGTCGACCCGTTCAACCGCGATCCTGGCCCTGCCGAGCGGGGCACACTCTATCACAAGATCATCGATCGCTTCGTCCGCGAAGGGCATGTGGCCGGTACGCCGGATGCGGCGCTGGCCATGGATCGCATTATCGCGGAGCTCTTCGATGCCGAGCGGCTGCCCGTCCATGTCGACAGTGTCTGGCGGCCACGCTTTCGCAAGGTGGCGCGGGCTTTCCTTATCTGGGAAGCGGAGCGCCGGCCGGCCGTTCGCAAAACCGCGACGGAAGTGCCGGCCGGCGTCGAGATCGAGCCGATCGGCATTCGCCTCACGGGCGTTGCCGACCGCATCGATATCAAGAGCGATAAGGGTGCGGACCTCATCGATTACAAGACCGGCTATAATCCCTCGCCGCCGCAGGCGC
Source organism: Rhizobium sp. UFLA01-1127 (assembly GCF_059803845.1). Classification (NCBI taxonomy): domain Bacteria; kingdom Pseudomonadati; phylum Pseudomonadota; class Alphaproteobacteria; order Hyphomicrobiales; family Rhizobiaceae; genus Rhizobium; species Rhizobium sp. UFLA01-1127. Next base: position 16,155 of record NZ_JAUQTZ010000060.1, read on the forward strand.
GTGCGTTGCTCGATCCGCAGCTAGCACTGGAAGCTTATGCGCTGAAGGCCGGCGCCTTCCGCAATATCGGCCCACTGGTGCCCGAGAACCTGCTCTATGTTCGCTTGCGGCCCGGCGATCGCTTCAAGGTCGATCAGGTCAACAACGAGCATTCCAGCCGCGGCGGCAAGACGGAAACGAAGTCGGCTATGGATCTCGCGCAGGAATCGATGGATCAGCTGGTGAAATTCATCTCACTGCTGCAATCCGGCGAGAAGGGTTTTTCCTCACGGCTGATTCCGGCCCAGCAATTCGAATATGGCGGCGATTACGATCACCTCGCCCGCGTTTCGGAATGGTCCACGGCCGAGACCGAGCAGGAAGGCGGCGGCGATGAGTGATTTTTCCGCCGACGACATCGTCATCCTGCCCGAAAGCGACGATCCTGCCGTCTGGATCAGCTGGACGACGATCCAGCAATCGATCGCCTCCGACCCCGAGCGCTCGGCCTGGGTTTCGGCCAATGCCGGCTCCGGCAAGACGCATGTACTGACACAGCGCGTTATCCGCCTGCTGCTATCGGGCGCGCGGCCCTCGGCCATCCTCTGCCTTACCTATACCAAGGCTGCGGCATCCGAAATGTCGAACCGCGTGTTCGATCGGCTAGCGGCTTGGGCGACAATGCCGGACCAAGAGCTGAAGACGCGCATTGCCGATGTTGAGGGCAAGGAGCCTGACATCTTCAAGCTCGCTGAGGCGCGGCGGCTCTTTGCCAAAGCGCTGGAAACGCCGGGCGGGCTGAAGATCCAGACCATCCATGCCTTCTGCGAGGCGTTGCTGCATCAATTTCCGCTTGAGGCCAATGTCGCCGGACATTTCTCGGTGCTTGACGATAGGGCCGCCGAAACCCTGCTCGACGACGCACGTCGCGCATTGTTGACGGCAACGACGCCGCATGGTGATGCCGAACTGGCGCGAGCTTTCGACTATGTGCTCGATCTCGGCGACGAATCCGGGCTGGAGACGCTGCTTGGCGATATCGTCGGCAACCGCAATGCCATCCGCCGCTTCACCGAGGCCGCGGAACGCAAGGGCGGCTTTGAGGCCGCGCTGCTTGCGCGGCTCGGCCTTTCGCCCGGCGAGACGGAAACGAGCATTGCCGAGCAATATTGGCCGCTGCCCGGCCTCTCAGGCGCAACGCTGGAGCTGTACCTGACGCTCGCCGATCACAAGGGTGGCGCCAAGGCTCAGGAAGCTGCCTACGCGCTACGCCTCGCCAAGCACGAGGCGGATCCACTTGCCCGCGCCGAGATCCTGGAAAAGGCCATGCTGACCGGCAAGGGCGAACCGAAGTCGGACAGCCAGTTCTTCGTCAAGGCCATGCTTGCCGATGCACCTGCACTCGCCGAAGCGGTCGCTGAAGCTCGCGCCCACGTCGTTACCTGCCGCGACCGGCTGAAGGTGATGCGGATGTACCGGGCTACCCACGCCGCCCTTGTTCTCGCCGATCGGCTGAACCGCGACTACGAAGAGCTGAAGAAACGGCGCAGTCAGCTCGATTTCGAAGATCTCATTACGCGCACGGCAGACCTTCTGACCAAGAAGGATGTCGGGCCGTGGATCCACTACAAGCTGGATCAGGGCATCGATCACATCCTTGTGGATGAGGCGCAGGATACCAGCCCGATCCAGTGGAGCGTCATCCAGTCGCTGGCTGAGGATTTCTTCTCCGGCGACAGCGCCCGGCCGACACTGCGCACGATCTTTGCCGTCGGTGACGAGAAGCAGTCGATCTATTCGTTCCAGGGTGCCCGTCCCGAGCGCTTTTCCGAGGAGAGCGACCGCACACGGCGGCGCGTGGCAGCCAGCGGCCAGCAATTCTCGTCGATCCGGCTGCCCCTCTCCTTCCGCTCGACGGCCGATGTGCTTGGTGCCGTCGACCATGTCTTCACCAGCCCGGAGAATGCCCGGGGGCTTAGCGCCGTCAACGAGCCGGTAGTGCATCGCTCCAGCCGTATCGGCCATCCCGGTGCCGTCGATCTCTGGGAAATGATCGCGCCGGAGCCGGCCGCCAAGGAAGAGGACTGGACGGCGCCTTTCGATTCGACGCCGGAAAGTGCGCCCGCCGCCATTCTGGCGCGGCGGATGGCGCATACGATCGGCAATCTTATCGGCCGGGAAAAGATCATCGAGAAGGGCAAGGCCCGCTTCATCGAGGCCGGCGACATCCTCGTGCTGGTGCGCAAGCGCGACAGCTTCGTCAACGCGCTGACCCGCGCCCTGAAGCGGCGCGGCAACATTCCCGTTGCCGGCGCCGACCGTCTTGTCCTGACCAGCCATATCGCCATTCAGGATCTTCTGGCGCTCGGCCGCTTTCTGCTGCTGCCGGAGGACGATCTCTCGCTCTGCGCACTGCTTAAAAGCCCCTTGTTCGACCTTAGCGAAGAAGATGTCTTTGCGGTCGCCGCCTATCGCGACGACGAGGAAAGCGTCTGGAGCCACCTGCAGAGATTTGCGGGAGACGACCATGAACGCTTCGTCACCGTGGTCGAACGGCTGAGAGCCTTCCTTGCCCTCTCGAAGAGCCTTCCCGTGCATGATTTCTATGCGCGTGTGCTTGGCAGCTTCGGCGGCAGGCGCAAGTTTCTGGCGCGGCTCGGCACTGAGGTCAGCGATATCCTCGACGAATTCCTGACCTTCACGCTCGACCACGAGACGAGCGGCCTGCCCGGCCTCCAATCCTTCATCTCGACGCTGGAACTGGAAGCGCCGACGGTCAAGCGCGAGCAGGACAAGGGCCGCAACGAAGTGCGGATCATGACGGTACATGCCTCGAAGGGGCTGGAGGCGCCGATCGTCTTCCTCGTCGATGGCGGCGGCAAGGCCTTTACCCATACGCATCTGCCGAAGATGCGGCTGATCGAAACCAGAGGGGATGAGATCCCGCTGCCGGTCTGGGTTCCGGTTTCCGCGCTCGCCAATTCTCTGACGCAGGCCGATACAGTGCGGCTGCAGGCGCTGGCGGAGGAGGAATATCGCCGCCTGCTCTATGTCGGCATGACGCGCGCGGCCGACCGGCTCATCATCTGCGGCTATCGCGGCATCCGCGAAAATGCGGATACCTGGCACGCGATGATCTCTGCCGCTCTGCGGAGTGACGAACAGCACTGCACGCAGAAGACCTTCTCCGGGCCTGACGGCGATTGGCAGGGCTTGAGCTGGCGGGTTGCGCAGGTCCAGCTCGAATTCGAAACCGCGGGAGAGCATGAGAAACGCCCGGCACATGTTGGCCTGCCCGACAGCCTCAGCCGGCCGCTTCCACCGCAAAAGAACCTTCCGCGGCCGCTCAGCCCCTCCGGCGTCGGCACGGTCATCGACGAGGAGGCCGACGATCTGCTGGTGACTTCGGCGCTCTTCGGCGAGAAAGCTAAATCCGATCGTGCCCTCCAAAAGGGCCGCTTCATTCACCGTATGCTGCAGACCTTGCCCGAGATCGCGCCCGAGGAGCGCGCCGATGCCGCCCGACGCTATGCCGAGCGGGCCGCGCGCTTCTGGCCGCAGGCCGAGCAAGAGGCATTGGTGAAATCCGTCATGGCGCTGCTGTCGCACCCGGATCTGCAAGGCACGCTCAGCACCCATGCGCAGGCGGAAGTCTCGATCATGGGCACACTGAAGCTCGGCAGCCAGTCCTATGCCGTCTCCGGCCGCGTCGACCGGCTGGCCGACCTGGACGATCGCGTGGTCATTCTCGACTATAAGACGAATCGCGTGCCGCCCGGCGAGGAAAGCTCTATCCCCTTCGCACACCAAGCCCAGCTTGCCATCTATCGCGAAATCCTTTCGCCGCTCTATCCGGGAAAGCGCGTCGACTGCATGCTGGTCTATACCGAAAATGCCTCGATCTACACGCTCTCGGACGGGGGGCTTGCATCGGCGCTTGCGGAGCTCGAGACAAAGTGAAATACCAAATATTGACATATGGGCACCGCGCCATCACATATCTAGCAACCCGCAAATCCTGGTAAGGAGCAGCCTATGGCTACCGTTAAAGTCGATACCTCCAACTTCGCCACCGAAGTGCTGCAGTCTGCAGAGCCTGTGGTCGTTGATTTCTGGGCCGAATGGTGCGGTCCGTGCAAGATGATCGCTCCGGCTCTCGAAGAACTCGCCGTACAGTTCGAAGGCAAGGTCAAGGTTGCCAAGCTCAACATCGACGAAAATCCAGAACTGGCTGCCCAGTTCGGCGTTCGCTCGATTCCCACACTTGCCATGTTCAAGGCCGGCGAAGTCGCCGACATCAAGGTCGGCGCTGCCCCGAAGACGGCCCTGCAGAACTGGATCTCCAGCGCAGCCTGATCGGTATCGATTGCATGGAACAAGAACCCCGCTTCGGCGGGGTTTTTTGTTGGCTGGAGAACACCGGCCATCCTCGGTCTTGAGGAGCAACCATGTTGTGTTTGCACTTGCCCCACGGGCCGCCCTGATCCTTCGACAGGTTCAGGATCAGGGCGGAGCGAGTTGCGAGCCAAGTAAGGAAGTGGTTCTCTTGGTCAGGAGGCCTAAAGAGCCGTCTCGAACTACGAGGGCATGTGGGGAGTAACCGCCGTAATCACCGCGGCGGCGTACCGTTGTCCGCAAGGACATCGCCGACCAGATAAAGCGAACCGCCGATCAGGATGCGCGGCGCTGGCGAGTTCGGTACTGCGGCGGCCTTGATCGCATCCAGCGCCTCAACGACATCAGACATAGGCTCGGCGACAAGACCGGCATCATAGGCGGCATTGGCCAGGATGACCGGATCGACCATGGCTTCGCTGCCCCGGATCGGCACGCAATAGACTTTCTCCGCAAGACCGGCAAAGGCCCTGAAGTATCCCACGGGGTCCTTGGTGTTGATCATGCCGATAATCAGGAACAGCGGCCGCGGCTGACGCTCCTCGAAATTCGCCATTGCCTCGGCAATGACTTCGCCGGCGCCCGGATTGTGGCCGCCATCGACCCAGATTTCGGCGCGCTCGGGGGCGTGCGGCACGAGATCGCCTTCCGTCAACCGCTGCAGGCGTCCCGGCCACTCAACCGACGTCATCGCCTTTTCCATCATGGTTTCGGTGACGGCGAAGCCGGCGGCCTTGACCGCACGGATGGCGGCGGCGGCATTGCCATATTGATGGCGCCCCGGCAGGCGCGGCAGCGGCAGATCGGCCAAACCGAACTCGTCCTGATAGACCAGCTTGCCATATTCCTCGTGAGCGGAGAAATCCTGACCGAAGACGGCAGTCGGGCAACGAAGCCGCTCGGCCGTCGATATCAGCACTTCGAGCGCCGCGTCATAGTCCTGATGGCCGATAACGACCGGGCGGCCAGCTTTCATGATGCCGGCCTTTTCGGCAGCGATCAGCTCGACCCGATCGCCGAGATAGGGCTGGTGATCGAGCGAAATCGGCATGATGACGGAGACAGCCGGGTCCGACATGACATTGGTGGCATCGAACCGGCCGCCCAGGCCGACCTCGATAACAGCCGCATCGGCCGGATGCTCGGCGAAAAGGAGGAAGGTCGCCGCCGTCAGGATCTCGAAAACGGTGATCTTCTGCCCGTCATTCGCCTTGGCGATGCGCCTCAGCACATCGGCGAATACGGCATCACCGACGAGCTTGCCACGGCCGCCCTTGACGCCGATGCGATAGCGCTCATGCCAGTTGACGAGATGCGGCGAGGTATGGACGTGCACGCCATAGCCGCCGGCTTCAAGCAGCGCACGGCAAAATGCCGTCACCGACCCCTTGCCATTGGTGCCGGCGACATGGATCACCGGCGGCAATTTCCTGTGAGGATTGCCGAGGGCATCGAGCAGCCTGGTTATTCTCTCCAGAGAAAGATCGAGACCCTTGGGATGCAAGCCCATGAGCTTCTCGATCTCGCGTGCTGCCTCGCTCATTGCGGACTGATCCATAGACGTCATCCCGCACCTCCGCCTGTCGGCAATCGATGATGTCAGGCGCTCGCCGCCACCGGCAGTGCAGCGCCGTTCTTGCTCTTGGCCGACACATCGTTTGCCGGCGCCTTTGTCAGGATCTTCAGAAGCGTTGCCAGAGTGTCAGGGATGTCGTGGCGCTTGACCACCATGTCCACCATACCGTGCTCCAGCAGATATTCCGAGGTCTGGAAGCCCTCGGGAAGCTTTTCGCGCAGCGTCTGCTCGATCACGCGCTTGCCGGCAAAGCCGATTTCGGCGCCGGGTTCCGCGAGATGAATGTCGCCCAGCATGGCATAAGAAGCTGTGACGCCGCCGGTCGTCGGATTGGTCAAAACCACGACATAGGGCTGGCCTGCTTCCTTCAGCATGTCGACGGCAACCGTCGTGCGCGGCAGCTGCATCAGCGACAGAATGCCTTCCTGCATGCGGGCGCCGCCCGAAGCCGGGAACATGACCAGCGGGCACTTTTCGGCGATGGCGCGCTCGAAAGCCTTCACGATGGCTTCGCCGGCAGCCATCCCGAGCGAACCGCCGATGAAGTTGAATTCATGCACGACGGCTACAAGCTTCAGGCCGCGAACCTTGCCGAGGCCGGAAAGGATCGTATCCTCCTGCTCGGTCTTCAAGCGGCTGTCCTTGAGGCGGTCGGTGTATTTCTTCGAGTCGCGGAACTTCAGCGGGTCCTGCGCCACCCTCGGCTGCGGCAGGGCTTCGTATTCGCCATTGTCGAAGAGATCGGCAAGGCGGGCTTTGGCCGGCATCTTCATGTGGAAACCGGACGCGGGGATGACCCACTTGTTCTCTTCCAGATCCTTGTGGAAGACCATTTCGCCCGTTTCCGGGCACTTGATCCAGAGATTCTCCGGAACCTCGCGACGGCCCAGCATGGAATTGATCCGCGGGCGGACGTAGTTCGTGATCCAGTTCAATTCGAAACTCCTAATCGACCGAATGTATCGATATCCCAGTCGTCACCAAATGCCCATAGGGCTTTTCCCTCAATCCGCAGGGGATTGGGGGAGAGGCCTATATGGGGAAACTATTCGGCGGCAACAAGGCGGGCGGAACGAGTGCCTGTCGACAGACCGCGCACCAGGGTCGCAACAGCCTGGATGGTATCGGCGGTCGCCTTGCCATCCTTATTGAGGCTGGTAGCGATCTGGTTGACGATGGCGGTGCCGACGACGACGCCGTCAGCGGCAGCGCCGATGAGCTTGGCATGCTCGGCCGTCTTGACGCCAAAGCCGACGCAGACGGGCAGTTCGGTGTGCTGCTTGATGCGCTTGACGGCGCCCGAAACCAGCGACGGATCCGGCAGGGCCGAGCCGGTGATGCCGTTCATCGAGACGTAATAGACGAAGCCGGTCGTGTTCTTCAGAACGGTCGGCAGGCGCTTGTCGTCGGTGGTCGGCGTCGCCAGGCGGATGAAGTTGATGCCCTTGCGGATCGCCGGAATGCAAAGTTCGTCATCCATTTCCGGCGGCAGGTCGACGACGATCAGGCCGTCGATACCGGCGGCGATCGCGTCGTCGAGGAACTTTTCGACGCCGTAGATGTAGATCGGATTGTAATAGCCCATCATCACGATCGGCGTATCGGCATCGACTTTCCGGAAATCGGCGGCGAGCTGCAGCGTCTTCTTCAGCGTCTGGCCGGCCTTCAAGGCGCGCTGGCCGGCAAGCTGGATCGCCGGGCCGTCGGCCATAGGGTCGGAGAAGGGCATGCCGAGTTCGATGACATCGGCGCCGGCTTCCGGCAGTGCCTTCATGATGCCGAGCGAGGTCTCGTAATCGGGATCGCCGCCCATGAAATAGGTGACGAGTGCCGGGCGGCCTTCAGCCTTCAAAGCGGCGAAGCGTTTGTCCATACGTGCGGTCATGGCGTCTAACTCACATTCCCAGAATCTTGCCGACGGTGAAGATGTCCTTGTCGCCGCGGCCGGAGAGGTTCATCAGGATGATCTCGTCCTTGCCCATCTTCGGGGCGCGCTTGATGACTTCGGCGAGCGCATGGCTCGGCTCCAGCGCCGGGATGATGCCTTCGAGGCGCGTCAGCATCTGGAAGGCTTCCAGCGCTTCATGGTCCATGATCGGCACATATTCGGCGCGGCCGATATCGTTCAGCCAGGAATGTTCCGGGCCGATGCCGGGATAATCGAGGCCGGCCGAGATGGAATGGCCTTCCTTGATCTGGCCGTCGCCGTCCTGCAGCAGGTAGGTGCGGTTGCCATGCAGCACGCCCGGCGAGCCGGCGGTGATGGAAGCACAATGCTCGTCGCCCTGCAGCCCCTTGCCGCCGGCTTCGACGCCGACGATCTTGACGCCTTCGTCATCGAGGAAGGGATGGAAGATGCCGATGGCATTCGAGCCGCCGCCGACGGCCGCAATGACGAGATCCGGCAGCCGGCCTTCGGCCTCCAGAATCTGCGCGCGGGCCTCGGTGCCGATCACGGCCTGGAAATCGCGGACCATTTCCGGATAGGGATGCGGACCGGCAGCCGTACCGATCAGGTAGTAGGTGTCGTCGACATTGGTGACCCAGTCGCGCAGCGCTTCGTTCATCGCGTCCTTGAGCGTACCGCTGCCGGCCGTCACCGGGATAACCTCGGCACCTAAGAGCTTCATGCGGAAGACGTTCGGCGCCTGGCGCTCGACATCGGTCGCGCCCATGTAGACGACGCAAGGCAGGCCGAAGCGGGCGGCAACGGTCGCCGACGCAACGCCATGCTGGCCGGCGCCGGTTTCGGCGATGATGCGGGTCTTGCCCATGCGCTTTGCGAGCAGGATCTGGCCGATGCAGTTGTTGATCTTGTGCGAGCCGGTGTGGTTCAGCTCTTCGCGCTTGAAATAGATTTTGGCGCCGCCAAGCTCCGCCGTCAGGCGCTCGGCGAAATAAAGCGGGCTCGGACGGCCAATATAATGCGTGCCGAGATCCTTCAGCTCCGCCTGGAAGGCCGGATCGTCCTTCGCCTTATTCCATTCCTCCTGCAGGTCCAGGATCAGCGGCATGAGCGTTTCGGCAACGAAACGGCCGCCATAAATACCGAAACGGCCGTCTTCATCGGGGCCGGAGCGGAAGGAATTGGGTTTAGGCGTCTGGTTCACTTTCTACTCCCTGCTGCCGGTTCCGGCAGGCATGCTTCTGCAAAAGCGTCGAAAAACTGGTCGATCTTGCCGAGATCCTTCACGCCCGGCGAACTCTCGAGGGCGGAGGAAAGATCGATGCCGCTGGCCTTGGTGGAAGCAAGCGCCTCGGCGACGTTGTCCTTGTTGACGCCGCCCGACAGCATGTAATCCACGCGATCGTCGAGCCAGCTCATCAGGCTCCAATCGAAGGATACGCCGTTTCCGCCCGGCAGCACAGAGCCGGCCGGCGGCTTGGCATCGAAGAGGAAACGGTCGGCAATGCCGATATAGGATTCGACCCGCTTCAGATCGTCCGCATCGCGCACCGACATGGCTTTCATGACCGGTACGTTGTGGACCGCCTTGATGGTCAGCACACGCTCCGGACTTTCGTTGCCATGAAGCTGCAGCATATCCGGCTTCACCAGCGCCATGATCTCATCGAGATCGTCATTCGTCGGATCGACCGTGACGGCAACGACCTGCGCCTTGCCGCGGGCACGCTCGGCGAGCGCGCCGGCGAGATCAGGCTCGATATAGCGCGGGCTCTTTTCGAAGAAGATAAAGCCAATATGGGTGGCGCCGCGCTCCAGAGCACGATCCACCGCTTCCGGCGTCTTCAGACCACAAATTTTGACATCGGGGTTCATGGCAGCGGAGTGACACGAAAATTCGAAAGAGTCGAGCCTAAAGGCGACGGTCAGGAGCGGTTTTTCGGCCCCTGACACACGCAAAGGCCCTTCGAAACAACAGTCCGTGCTCTATTTCACGGCAATCACGACCTTACCCTTGGCGCGACCGGTCTCGACATAGGCCAGCGCCTCATTCGCGCTCTGGAACGGAAAGACCCGATCAACGACGGCTCTTATGGCTCCTGCCTCTATCAATGAGGTGATCTTGCCGAGTTGTCCGCCGTTCGCGGTCATGAAGTGAAACGAATAGCTGACGCCGTGGCGTTTTGATTTTCTCCGAATACCAGAGCTCAGAAGCCCCATGAGCTGCTGAAACAACCATCCGGAGCCATTTTGCCTGGCAAATGCAGCATCCGGCGGACCGGAAATCGAGAAGAGTTTTCCACCCGGCTTCAGGACGCGAAGCGATTTCTCAAGCGTTTCCTTGCCAAGGCTGTTCAGAACAACATCATATCCCTGCAGGACGTTTCCGAAGTCGTCCTTCTTGTAGTCCACCGCGACATCGGCTCCAAGACTTTTGACGAGATCGATATTGGCTGTGCTCGTCGTCGTCGCCACATATGCCCCGATATGTTTGGCGAGCTGAATGGCAATTGCACCGACGCCGCCGGAACCGGCGTGGATAAGAACCTTCTGTCCCTTCTTCAAGTTCGCCCGTTCGACAAGCACCTGCCAGGCAGTCAACGCGACCAGCGGCAGTGACGCCGCCTCTTCCATCGTCAGATTCTTGGGCTTCATCGCCACGTCGGCCTCGTTCATTGCAATGAACTCCGCGAAGGTTCCGATACGATCTTGAGCCGGACGCGCATAGACTTCGTCACCTGGCTTGAAGCCACGGACACGGGAGCCGACCCGGACGACGACGCCCGCGACATCATTGCCGAGGATGAGCGGAAGGCGATAAGGCAGGATGAGCTTGAACTCGCCATCTCTGATTTTGGCATCAAGAGGGTTCACGCTGGCGGCATGTATCTCCACCATAACATCATTCTCTCGCAACTCCGGCACCGGGCTATCACCAGACCGAAGAGCGCCACCTTTCGCATAGCGATCGATCAGAAATGCTTTCATAGGGCTGACTTTCGTTTCCAGGATAGTGAATTGCCGGGCATCGAAGACGCCAGCATCCGGCAATGGAGACTATCAGGCGGGAAGCCCATTGAATTTGCGCAAGTTTTTGTCGACGAACGCTTCCGGGAGAAAACGGCGTATGAAGCGAACCTGCTTTGCCATCCTGCCCGCGGTGTAGCGCCTCTTGGGTGATGCGGCGTTGGCGGCGGCGACCACCATATCGGCGACCACCTCCGGCGCGTCGCCTCTCTCGACGATCTCACGCATCAGCTTTTCCGCATTGGCGCGAGCTTTATCGTACGGAGGGAGGGGTCGATCCGGCCGCGTGATGTTCTCTTCGAAGGCGGTGCGGGTAACACCCGGTTCTACGAGGACGACGCGTATGCCTTGCGTACGGACTTCATGGTCGAGGGATTCGGAATATCCCTCTAGGGCATGTTTGGTCGATGCATAGAGCGCATTATAGGGCGCAGGAATCAACCCAAGGATGGAGCTGATATTGATGATTCTGCCTTTTCTCTGCCGTCTCATTGCGGGCAGGACTGCGTTCGTCATGCGCAGAACGCCGAAGACATTGACATCGAAAAGTGCTCTCGCCTGTCCCGCTGAGGATTCCTCGGCGCCGCCAAGCAATCCAATTCCTGCATTGTTGACAAGCAGATCGATCCTTCCCGCGCGGACCATTATCTCATCGACTGCCGTCTGCACGGATTCATCATCCGTGACATCACAGACCAGCATTGAAATGCCATCAGGAGCGTCGGCCATTGGTTTCCGGCTGGTTCCAAATACTTTATATCCCACGCGCCGTAGCGCCTGCGCAGTCACTCGCCCAATACCGGAAGAGGCGCCCGTGACCAGGGCGACGCCGCGTTCTGTCTTGCTCATCGGTCTCCGCTTTCATTTTCACGTGGAACATCGATGAATATTCCGTTACTATCAAATTAGTAGTAAGTCACTATCAAAACGATATCGACATGAATAATCTTTCGAACCAGCCATGTCTGATCGCCCGCAGCCTCGCGTTGGTGGGCGATGCGTGGAGCATGCTGATCATGCGGGATGCCCATGCAGGGCTCACCCGCTTCGACGAGTTTCGCAAGAGCCTCGGCATCGCGCCGACGATGCTGACCGCTCGACTAGCCGCGCTTACGGAAGATGGCCTGCTGGTGAAACGCCGCTACTCCGAGCGGCCTCCGCGCGATGAATACGTGCTGACTGCAGCCGGGCAGGACTTTCTGCCGGTTTTGTTTGCGATTGGCGCATGGGGGCGAAAGCATCGCTCGAGCGACGGCGTGACCCGGTTCTTTGACGCTGAAACTGGTAGCGAAATCGACCCCATTACCATTGACCGTGCGACCGGCGCCCCGATCGGAACACGTCCCATCCGCATCGTCGCACCTGAATGAACTGTTCCGTGTGCGAGGGCGAAGGCCGTAATTGGGTAACGTGCCTCTGTCGGCTCAAGCAGCCTGCTCAATCAAAATCGATCGCATGCAGCTGGCTGCCGTGGCGTTTCAGCCAGGTCTTGGCCTCGTCCATGTCGGGGCAGAGCTTGCGGCAGAGCGCCCAGAAACGCGGGCCGTGGTTCATTTCGCGGAGATGCGCGACTTCGTGTGCGGCAAGGTAATCGATGACCAAGGGCGGCGCCATGACGATGCGCCAGGAAAAGCTCAGGTTCCCTTGCGAGGAGCAGGAGCCCCAGCGGCTGCGGGTATCCTTCATGGTGATGGAGGTGACAGTCGCGCGGATGGCCTTGGCATGCACCGCCACATATCTCTCCAGATCGGCGCGCGCCTCCTTCTTGAGGAAGGTGGCGATGCGGCGGCCGGCATGTTCCGGCATGCCGCTGACACGCAGCACCGGCATGCCCTCGACAACGATCGCTTCGGTCAGGCCGCGCAGCGTTCCTGTATGCTCGATCCGGTGGCGTACGCCGCGCAGCAGGATTTCGCTGCCGCCGCGCAGGCTGTTGTCGGCCGTGAATTTCGCGAGCTTCGTCATAAGCCAGCCCTGATGCCGGTCGAGGAAGGCATTGACCTCGCGGGCGGACAGGCCGCGCGGAATGGTCATCTTCAGCGAACGCCCGCCGGGCTCGATCCGGAGCGTGATGCGGGTCGCCCGCTCGTGCTGTCGGATCGTCAGCGGCATCAGCCGGCCCGCGACATCGAGGGTGCGCGTTTCCGGCGCGGCCAACTTGGCTTGCGGTTTGCGGGATCTGGAAAGCAGCGGAAACATGAAGGCAGTTTTATATGATTCGCCAAAGCGCGTCGCAATCTTTCAGAATCGCTCCTTGCGCTTTGGTCTTTGATTTGCGCATGTCGTTATAGCAAGACCGCTGCGCACTTTTGCGCGACCTGCCTTGCGGATTCTGGCAAAGAAAAACCGGCATCTGATCATGCCGGTTTCGACCATATGATGCAGCTGCTCTCACAGCCGATCACGGAGTCTGGAATTCGGTCGGCGAGCCGCCATTGTCGTTGCGCTTGACGCTGTTGCGCTCGCGCATGAAGCGGTCGAACTCTTCCTGATCCTTGGCGCGGCGCAGTTCGCGGACATAAGTGTCGAACTCGGCGCGCATCTCGTCAAGCTTGCGGCGCTCCTCTTCGAGGCGCTCAAGCTCGGCCTTGCGCCAGTCGTCGAAGGCGACGTTGCCGGTGGAGGAGAAGGAATGGCGATGACGATTGCGATGACGTCCGCAGCCAGCAAACATGCCGTCGGTCCTTTCATTCACATCCCGTTTGAATTCCCGCAGTCGTTCTCCGAAGAGAATATAGGCGAGCATGGCGAAGCCCAGCGGCCAGAAGACCACGAAGCCTAGTACCATCAGAGCAATAGTAGCCGGAGTCCAATCCGGGCGAAGCAATGCAGATTGGTTCATTGTCAGGTATCCTCGCACGGCGCATCGCCCTCCGACCGATACCGATCGATGGAAAGGTTTCTGCGCGGTTTTTAAAGCTCTACCTGCATCTCAGCGCGTTCCAAGGACGCGCGGCGCGGTAAACGGCCCGATCTCTGCGGTACCGCTGGAATCGAGATGGTAACCTCTTCGTGAGGCTTCAATGGGACGCTCAGGCGGAATCGGATAAATATTTGAATCCACCCATATAATTCAACAAAAGCTAATTATTCGCAATCTCAGGCGGATTTGCCGCCCTTGATGACCCGCTTGACGACCGGCTGGCCGGCGCGGGCATGTTCGCGGGTAAAGGCCAGAATGCGCGGCGCGATCTCGCGGCGGAAGCGCGAGCCGTTGAAGACGCCGTAATGGCCAACATCCGGCTGGAGATAATGCATGCGCATGTGGTCAGGGATATTGGTGCAGATGGTCTGCGCCGCATGCGTCTGGCCGACGCCTGAAATATCGTCGTTCTCGCCCTCGACGGTCAAAAGCGCGATGTTGCGGATGGCGGATGGATCGACGCGCTGGCCGCGATGCATGAGTTCGCCCTTGGGCAGCGCATGCTTGATGAAAACCTGATCGACGGTCTGCAGATAGAATTCCGCCGTCAGATCCATGACAGCCAGATATTCGTCATAGAAATCGCGGTGCTTTTCGGCCGGCTCGCCGTCATTCTTGACGAGATGAACGAAGAAATCCTTGTGGGCGATCATGTGCCGGTCGAGGTTCATCGACATGAAGCCGGAAAGCTGCAGGAAGCCGGGATAGACGGGTCGCATGAAGCCCGGCTGCGGCCAGGGCACGTTCATAACGACGTTGTCGGCAAACCATTCCAGCGGCTTGTCCTTGGCGAGCTGGTTGACGGCGGTCGGATTGATGCGGGTATCGATCGGGCCGCCCATCAGCGTCATGGATGAGGGCGCCAGGCGATCGCCCGCCGCTTCCATGACGGCAGCGGCCGCGAGCACTGGCACCGAAGGCTGGCAGACGGCGACGACATGCGTGTCCGGCCCGAGATGGTGCAGCATCTCGATGACGTAATCGATATAGTCTTCCAGATCGAAGGTGCCTTCGGTCATCGGCACCATGCGGGCATCGATCCAATCGGTGATGTAGACGTCGGCGCCCGGCAGCAGCGCCTCCACCGTGCCGCGCAGCAGCGTCGCATAGTGGCCCGACATCGGTGCAACGATCAGGATGCGGGGATCGACGCCATGGCCGGCGGGCAGGCTGCGCTCGAAATGGATGAGATTGCAGAAGGGCTTCTTCCAGACGATCTTTTCGTGCACCGAGACGCGTTTGTCCTCGATCCGGGTTTCAAGCAGTCCGAATTCCGGCTTGCCATAGCGCCGGGTCGTGCGCTCGAAAACCTCGAGGCTTGCCATCAATGTGCGGCCGAAAACCGTATGAGAGAAGGGATTAAGCGGGTTGGCATAGGCCAGGCGCATCATGTCTGCCGCGGCGCGAAAAGGGGCGAGAGCAGCATGATTGAGTTCATAAAACTGATAAAACATGGGGCTTTACCTTTCGTGACGCGGGTATGCGACCACGCAAATCACCTAAATCATTGAAACCTACTAGCCTTGCGTGCCGCTGTCTTCGCTGCGGCGCTCCTGCGGTCGCGCTGCGCAGCAGGACGATCGCGGCTCCTCTGTGCGCCTCATCCTTTAAGCTCATACTATCCAGCCTAGCAGTTTTTGCTGCGGAGCAACATAACCGCTGACCGTTCTTCCTAAAAAAAGTGCCGGGGAATCGCTTCCCCGGCATCAACAATGATCTCAAAAAGTTAAAGTTCCCGAGATTCGCACGCCTTACGCGTCGGCCAGGAAGGTCTGGCGCTGCGTGCCCAAGCCTTCCATCCCAAGCTCGACGACATCGCCCGGCTTCAAGTACTGCGGCGGCTTCATGCCCATGCCGACGCCGGGGGGCGTGCCGGTGGAAATGACGTCGCCGGGATGCAGCGACATGAACTGGCTGAGATAGGAGACGAGATAGGCGACGCCATAGACCATGGTCCTGGTCGAGCCGTTCTGCATCATCTTGCCGTTGACCTTGAGCCACATGCCGAGGTTCTGCGGATCGGCGATCTCGTCCTTCGTGACGAGCCAGGGGCCGATCGGGCCGAAGGTGTCGCAGGACTTGCCCTTGGTCCATTGCCCCGCGCGCTCGGTCTGGAAGGCGCGTTCGGAAACGTCGTGCGAGACGCAGTAACCGGCGACATAATCAAGCGCATCGGCTTCGCTGACATATTTCGCCGTCTTGCCGATGACGACGCCGAGCTCGACTTCCCAATCGGTCTTTTCAGATCCGCGCGGGATCAGCACGTTATCGTTCGGGCCGACGATGGCCGAGCTTGCCTTCATGAAGATGATCGGCTCCGGCGGCACGGTCGCGCCGGTTTCGGCAGCGTGGTCGGAGAAATTCAGGCCGATGCAGATGAACTTGCCGGTGCCGGCGACGCAGGCACCGAGACGGCCTTCCGGCAACTCGGGCAGGCCTTTGGGATCGAGAGCCGCGATCTTTGCCAGACCTGCGGGTGAAATGGCCTCGCCGCCGATATCGGCAACATGGGCCGAGAGATCGCGGATCTTGCCGTCGCTATCGAGAAGCGCCGGCTTTTCCTTGCCGACTTCGCCAACACGCAACAGTTTCATGGATTTTCCTTCCCTGCATTTTCAAAGAGGAGATTGTCTTTACGGCAAAATTGCTGACACCACATATGAACGAGTTATTCACCAGTGTCACCAATCGATTTCAGAGAACCTAGCACGACTCGGTCTTCCGCGCCGGAAAAACAGCTTTTCTAACCCGGGGACAATGATCGCGCGATTTCAACGATAACGCCGAAAGCGGTGTCGATATCCTCCGCTGTCGCCTCGAACTGGCCAGCCTGGAAGCGGATGACCAGCCGGCCGCCGACGCGGGTCTGCGTCAGGTAGATGCGACCGTCGTTGTTGATTGCCGTAATCAGACGCTGCGTATGCTGTTCCTGATCCACGCCCGCAGGCGCCTTATGATCGAAGGAAAATAGCGACAGGAACGGCTCGGTGACAACTTCGAAATCCGGTTCCGCCGCCAGGCGCTTCGCCAGATTCTGCGACCAGGAAACATGGTTGCGGATCATCGTGCGCAAGCCTTCCAGGCCGTGATAGCGCAGCAGGAACCAAAGCTTCAATGCGCGGAAACGGCGGCCGAGCGGCACGGACCACTCCGAATAGTTGATGATGCCGTCATGGCCATGGGTGCGGAGATATTCGGGCTGGATCGCCAGCGTGCGCACCAGCGTCTCCGGCTCGCGCACGAACTGGACGGAGCAATCGAATTGCGCACCGAGCCATTTATGCGGATTGAAGACGATGGAATCGGTCTGCTCGACACCTTGCCAAAGCGTGCGGAATTCAGTGCAGATCATCGCCGAGCCTGCCCAGGCGGCATCGACATGCACATAAAGCCCATGTGCATGCGCGACATCAACAACAGCAGCGATATCATCGCAGGCGCCGACGCTGGTGCCGCCGACACAGGCGATGACACCGGCGGGTAAAAACCCGGCCGCGCGATCGCGCTCTATGGCCGCAACGAGCGCTTTCGGGTCCATGGCCTTGCTGGGGCCGCCTGAGGGAATGCGCACCAGATTTTCCTCGCCGACGCCTGATATCCAGATGGCGCGGTCGATTGAGGTGTGAACCTGGTCGGTGGAATAGATGCGCACCGCCTTGTTTCCGGCGAGCCCCTGGCTATTGCCCTGCCAGTCCAGCGCTCTCTCGCGCATGACCAGGACGGCGGCGAGCGTTGCCGTCGAGGCGGAATCCTGGATGACGCCGGTGAAGGTTTCAGGTAGACCGAGCGCCTGGCGCAGCCAGTCGACCACTTTCGTTTCAAGCTCCGTCGCGGAAGGCGATGTCTGCCAGAGCATGCATTGGGCGGCGATGGCACTGACTAGATATTCGGCGATCACCGAAACGGGAGCGGCATTGGCCGGGAAATAAGCAAAGAAGCGCGGATGCTGCCAATGCGTCATGCCTGGAACGAGGATATCCTCGAAATCCCGGAAGATATCCTCCATGGCTTCGCCTGTTACCGGTGGGGAATCGGCAATATGCGCTGATATCTCGCCCGGCGCCATCTTTGCCCGTACCGGCCTGCCGCGAAGCGACGCGCGATAATCCGCGCCCCAATTTGCCGCCTTCTCCGACCACTGCCGGAACTCGTCCCAATTCATGACGGTCCTCCCCGATCCATCGAACGGGGCAGACCTTAGACCGCTTTTTCAAGGCGGTCGAGTATCAGAACAGCTCGTCGAGCGCTGGCCCCAGCGGCACGATGCCGGTGGGATTGAGCGTCGAAATCGAGTAGTAGCCGCGCTTGATATGATCGAAATTCACCGTTTCGGCAACACCCGGCCAATCAAGCATGCGGCGACAGAAAGACTGCAGATTGGCATAGTCCGACAATCGGCGGAGATTGCATTTGAAGAGGCCATGATAGGCGACATCGAAGCGGACAAGGGTGACGAACAGCCTGATATCGCTTTCCGTCGGATAGTCGGTAAAGAGAAAGGCGTTGCCCTCCAATTCCGTCTCGACCCGATCGAGGCAATCGAAGACCGCGTTGAAGGCCTCCTCGTAAGCGATCTGCGTCGTCGCGAAGCCGGCGCGATAGACGCCATTGTTGAGTGCCGGATAGATCCGGGCATTGAAATTGTCGATCTCTTCCCGCTTGCCGGCCGGATAAAGATCGATGTCGTTGCGGGCAAGACCGCCGAAACCGTCATTCAGCATGCGCAGGATATCGGAGGATTCATTGTTGACGATC
>NZ_JAUQTZ010000061.1:0-34561 GCF_059803845.1 Rhizobium sp. UFLA01-1127
ATTTGCCACCTCGACGATCAGGATGCCGTGCTTGCTGATCAATCCCATCAGCGTCACCAAGCCGACCTGCGTATAGATGTTCATCGTCGCGCCGCCGACACCGAGGCTGATGAAGGCCAGAGCGCCCGCAATCGACATCGGCACCGATACGAGGATGATCAGCGGATCGCGGAAGCTATTGAATTGGGCCGATAGCGCCAGGAAGACGATGATCAAGGCGAGCGCGAAAGTGGTCGCCATGCCGCTCGATTCCTGCACGAACTGCCGCGACTGGCCGCCATAATCGACCGAATAGCCCTGCGGCAGTGAGCGCGCCGCGATCGACTTCAAGGTATTCAGCGCATCGCCGACGGCAACGCCGGGCGCCGGCACCCCGGCAATGGTGGCCGAGTTCAATTGCTGGAAATGCGCGACCGAACGCGGAGTCGCCTCAAGTTTCGCCGTCGCGATCGCCGAAAGCGGTATCTTCGATCCGTTCACGTTTGCGATCGGATAGTTCATGATCTGATCGATAGTCTGGCGCGCGCGTTGCTCCACCTGGGGGATGACCTGGTAAGAGCGGTTGTCGATGCTGAAATAATTGACGTAACCGCCGCCCAGCATGGCAGCGAGCGCCGACCCCACATTGTTCATGGACAGGCCGAGCGCCGAGGCTTTGCTGCGGTCGATCTGGATCGAATATTGCGGATTGTCGACATAAAGATCCTTCATCAGAAAGATGAACTGGCCGGACCTCTGCGCTTCCTGCAAAAAGGAACTGGACACTTCGTTGAGCTGCTCGAAGCCGCCGGTACTGCCGATGGCGAATTGCACCGGCAGGCCGCTGGCGCCGGGCAGCGGCGGGATCTGGAAGACCACGGCCTGCCCGCCGGCGACCTTGCCGAGATCTGCCTGCACCAGCGGCTGCAGCTGGTCCGCCGTTCGCTTGCGATCGGCCCAGGGCTTCAGCACCATACCCTCGAACGACGTGCCCGGCACCTCGACCTGCAGGGTCTTGTCGGTTTCGGGGAAACTGCGAAAGATCTTGGTGACCTGATTTGAATTGAGCAACTTCTGCTGAAGCGTCGCATTGGGAGGATTGGTCACCTGTGCTGCGAGAAATCCCTGGTCCTCATTGGGAGCCAGCTCGTTCTTGGCGCTGGTGTAAAGGAAATAGATGCTGCCGAGAACGATTACGGCAAACACCAGGGTCACCGGTATGGTGTTCAGACTGCCGTGCAGCATGCGCATATAGGGGCGATGGATCTCCGAAAAACGACGATCGATGAAATCCGAAATGCGCTCCTCCCAGCCGCTACGGTCGGTCAGATGCGGCTTCAGGATGCGCGAGCACATCATCGGCGTCAGCGTCAGCGCTATGATCATGGAAACGGTAACGGCGCCCACCAGCGTGAAGGCGAACTCGGTGAACAAGGCGCCGGTCAGGCCGCCTTGAAAGCCGATCGGCACATAAACGGCGATCAGCACGACGGTCATGGCCAGGATCGGTCCGACCAGCTCGTGGGCGGCCGCCAGCGCCGCCGGCATCGGTGCGGCCCCTTCCTCGATATGGCGGTTGACGTTTTCCACGACGATGATGGCGTCATCGACCACGAGGCCGATGGCTAGCACCAGGGCCAGCAAAGTCAAAAGATTGATGGAGAAACCGAGGATCAGCATCATCGCGAAGGTGCCGACCAGAGACAGCGGTATGGCGACGATGGGAATGGCGACCGATCGCGGCGAGCCGAGAAATGCGAACACGACGAAGATGACGATTACCAGGGCCTCGACCAGACTCTTGACCACCTCGTCGATCGACTGGGTGACGAAGGTGCTGGAATCATAGACGATATAGCCTTCGAGCCCCTGCGGCAGCTGCGCCTGAATGTCTGGAAACACCGCGCGCACGCCCTTGATCACGTCGAGCAGATTGGCCGTCGGCGCGATCTGGATGCCCATGAATACGCCGGTCTGCGCATCGAATCCGATCTGGACATCGGGGTTCTGCGATCCGAGCGCGACGGTCGCCACATCCTTCAGGCGAACGATCGTATCGCCGATCTGCTTGACGACCATCTCCCTGAACTCGTCGGCCGAATGCAGATCCGTCCGCGCCGTCAGCACCGTCTGCGTCATCTGGCCGCGCGTCGTGCCGATGCCGGAAATAAAATTATTGTTTCCAAGCGCGGTCCTGACATCGCCGGCCGTCAGCCCATAGGCAGCGAGCTTGTCCGGTTCCAGCCACGCTCTCAGCGCGAATGTTCTGCCGCCGAGGATTTCGGCCGTCTGAACGCCGTTGACTGCCTGCAGCTTCGGCTGGACGACGCGCGTCAGATAATCGGTAATCTGGTTGCTGGCCAGAACATCGCTGCGGAAACCGATATACATCGCATCGATCGACTGGCCGACGGAAACCGACATGATGGGCTGCTGTGTGCCCGTGGGCAGCTGATTGAGAACGGATGACACCTTGGCGTTGATTTCCGTCATCGCAGCATCGGCATTGTAATTGAGGCGCAGGTTGACCGTGATCGTCGAAGTGCCGCTGGTGCTGGACGAGGTCATGTAGTCGATGCCGTTGGCCTGAGCGATGGCGTTTTCGAGCGGCGTCGTGATGAAGCCGGCGATGACGTCGGGCGCAGCACCCGGATAAGTAGTTGTCACCGTGACGACTGCATTCTGCGTCTGCGGATATTGGCGCACGGTCAGCGTGCGAAACGACTGATAGCCGATCACGATAATCAAAGCGCTGACGACAAGGGCAAGCACGGGGCGCCGGATGAAGATATCGGTGATATTCATCGCCACACCTCAGTTGGGGTTCGCCGGAGCTGCATTGGGATCATTCGACGGCTGCACGTCATTGTTGATGATGACAGGCGAGCCGTTGTTCAATTTCAGCTGGCCCGAAGTCACCACGACCTCGCCGACGTTCAACCCCTTGGTGACCGCGATCTGATCGCCGCGCGCCTGTCCGGTGCTGACGAATTTCTGATTGGCGACGCGCTGCGGCTTCCCGTCCGGACCGTTACCCTTATCGGTCACAACATAGACGACATTGCCATAGGGATTGATGGTGACGGCGGTCTGCGGCAGCGAGATATAGTCTTTCGGCTCGCCGACCACCACCGATACATTGCCGAACATGCCAGGCAGCAGCCTGCGATCGGGATTTGCGAAAGTCGCCCTCAGGGTGATGTTGCGGCTCTGGGTGTCCACCAATGGGCTGATTGCCGTGATCTTGCCGTCGAAAGTCTGGTTGCCATAGGCATCGACCGTTGCGGTTACGGCTTGGTCGACCTTGACCTGCGACAGAACCTGCTGCGGCATCGAGAAATCGAACTGGATCGGATCGAGCGACTGCAGGGTCACGACGGCAGTTCCCGCGGGCAGATATTGGCCAAGGCTGACCAGCTTGATGCCGAGATGGCCATCGAAGGGTGCGCGGATCGAATATTGATCGATCAATGCCTGTTGCGAGGCGACCTGCGCCTGCGCCGCCTTCCAGTTCGCCAGATCGCTGTCGACCTGGCTCTGTGCAATGGTGTTCGCCTTGATCAGCTTGGAATCGCGGTCATAGGCGATTTGCGCATTCGCCATTGTCGCCTTGTACTGCTCCAACGTCGCGATCTGCTGATCGGCAAGCAGCTGCACGATAAGATCGCCCTTCTTGACGTCCTGACCATCCTGAAAGGCGATCTTCTGGACAATGCCCTGCACCTGCGCCGAAAGATTTGCGCCCTCGACGGCATTGAAGCTGCCGATGGATTGCAGCGTCGTCTGCCATGGGCTGCTCGCGGCAGTGATTGTCGAGACCGTCTGCGGCGGCGACTTGAGATTAGCCAGATAGGCCGCGATCATGCGGTTCTTGAATGCCTGAAAGCCGAAAATACCGCCCAGGATCAAGCCTATGACGATCAGCATGATGATCATGCGTTTTATCATGACTGGTAACTCTACTCTTCGGGAATAGGTCGGTATGAATTCCGATGATGTCGGCCTTGGCGGATTTCACGAAAATCCTCTTGCACCCAAACGGATGCAGGCACACTGCCTGCAACCGGCGCCTGAATGAAAATCGATGGAGACAACGATCGCCAGGCTCGAACGGTCGGACATTCTTGCAAGGAAGTCTATCGTCGGGCAGCATTGTCCGTCCAACGAAGACGGCGCCGACTTTGTCATGATCGAGGCGGGTGGCGTTTCGCGCGGCCGTCCTGTGCAAACCTGACCAGTCAAATGCCATCGGCTGCCTCTGCTTCTGATTAAGCACGAGTTTTTGCGATCCGGCCCGCCTTGGCCGGCTTGCCATGCCCGACCATATTTAATGGAGTCCTCAACAAAAGCAATAATAGGCCAATATTCCAAATTGGCGCACCCATGTCATCGCCTGCCCTGGCGCGCAGGGTTTCTTGGCGATTCATCGCCGAGCCGGCTATCTTTCCACCGTCTCGGCGACTTCAATCTTAGGTTCCAGCGATTTCACCGTCACGCCCGATAGCGAGCGATAAACGCGTCGTCATCACGCTGTATGCGTCCCCTTCAGCCACGCCGTGCGGCTTCGATCGCCGCGACGTCGATCTTCTTCATCGTCATCATCGCATCGAAGGCGCGCTTTGCCTCATCGCCGCCTGCGCGCAGCGCCTCCATCAGAATGCGCGGCGTGATCTGCCAGGACACGCCCCATTTGTCCTTGCACCAGCCGCACTCGCTCTCCTGACCGCCATTGCCGACAATGGCGTTCCAGTAACGATCGGTTTCTTGCTGATCCTCAGTCGATATCTGAAATGAAAAGGCTTCGTTGTGCTTGAAGACCGGCCCACCATTCAGGCCGACGCAGGAAATGCCGGCAACGGTGAATTCGACTACCAGCACGTCTCCCTGCTTGCCCTCCGGATAGTTTCCGGGCGCGCGGATGACGGCGCCCATCCTGCTGTCGGGAAAGGTTTCGACATAGAATCTGGCGGCTGCTTCAGCATCCTTGTCGTACCAGAGGCAGATCGTATTCTTCGCCATTATATTCCTCCGATCGCGTGTCGCGTCCCACTTTTTCGTGAAATAGGAAGCAAAGAACCTTTCTCCACCCCATGGACATAATTCCACGCGAGCAAGGACCGGGCATCTTTGCAGGCCCTTCTCTCTTCGGCGGATTGCGCCGGAAGACGCTTGACCGACGGCTCCTATACGGCCCCGCAGCCAGGCAGCATGACGAGCGACAGCCGCTACCTGCTCGATTAAAGCTGGACTAGTGACCCAAAGAAATACTATCAATCTTATGTCACCGAACAATCCTGCAGGCGGTGACGACCTACGGTTCTTATCTACCCGCCTGCAAGGATAAGAGGAGTGAGCGTGCCCCTTCCAAATTCCCCGGACATGCCACAGGATTCGCAACTTCGTGCGATTCTTCGCCACTGGGCCAGGAAATTCGTCGATTCCGACGCGGCTGCGGATCGTGTCGTTCAGCGGACCATCAACGTCATTTGCGACAGTCCCGAACTCTTGGATGGCGCCCGGATGAATGAAGCGCTCTTTTCCCTCCTGCGCCGATACGCCTTTGACGAAAACGATCTGAGAGCGAGCCGGCAGGCAACAGGTACAGTTCCGGATTTCGGCAGAGCATTGGACAAACAGAGCACCGAACCCAAATAGCGTTCGATGATTATCAGCGATGAGGCCACTTCGGAGCTTTTCACCGTCCATCTCGATTAGGGGAACGGCCGGATTTGCATGTTCGCTTGACTTCGGACCACCCGTCGGCACCGTGGTCTGTCTTCAGAAGTTGGAGGATCCATGACCCCAGAACGCTTTTCCGAATGCCTTTTGCATATCCGCTGGACGCCGATCAATCTGGCGAGCGCCCTGCAATGTGACCTGTCATGGGTGGAGGCGCTGGAAGCAGGGAATGCCGAAGTGCCGGCCGGATTGGCTACGTGGCTGGAAACCCTCGCGCAATGCCACGAAGCGGCCGGTGTTCCAACGACCTATCGCGGCCGCGGACACGACTGATATCGACCGGACCGGCCGATATCTTCCTGCTCGCCTCGACCCACGCGATCGGCTCGGCTCGTTATGGCAAATTCGCAAATCTTTGCACGGTATGATGAATCACACCGGCAAAGTTCGTACCCGCCTGCAATTCCTCCCGGCCGTAACTGCGTTCCCGCGGAATCCCCGGCACCGCTCGGATCGTCCGCCAATCAATAGCTTCCCTGGGGAACAAGCACCTTCCGCGCCCGCAGAATTGCGTTCAGGGCGATGACAACAAGGGTGGCCGCAGCCAGCAGGAGAAGATAGCCGCCGATGGCGCGATAAACGAGCACGCCCAAAATGCCGCCGACGAGGAATGAAAGGATCGTATAAAGGTGCAATCTGAGTTTGCCCAGATTGTGCCGCGCCTCCGAAACCTGCTCGCGACCGCGCAAGGCGTCCAGGGCAACGGCCAACTCGATGCCAATATCCGTTGCCATGCCGGAAACATGCGTGGTGCGAACCCTGGCGTCGGAGATGCGGGTGACGACCGCGTTTTGAAGCCCCATCAGGAATGCAAGCCCGAGAACGAGAACCGGAGCGCGCCAAGCGGCAAGCAACCAGAGATCCGCGCATCCGAGCGCGGCGAGTAGCACGGCCTCCGTCAAAATACTGTAAGCGTAGATCGCATGAATATTGCGACGGCGGCCGGCGTTGATAATCAGCGTCGATGCCGTTGCACCCAGAATGAAGGCGACAACGATCCCTCCATAAAACAGGCTCGACAGCCACTGCCCCACGGCAAGGTGATCGGACAGCGTCGATACATTGCCCGTCATGTTGGCCGAGAAGAAGCCGACGGCGTAGAAGGCCGACGCATTCAACGTGCCGGCGATTGCCGCCAGGCAAGCCGCCAACCGGCGGTCAATTTTCTCGTTGCGATGGGTGCCTTGTCTTACAAGCATGAGAACCACTGTTGGCGGATGGGTATCGGAGGCATCGGAAGTCTCTGCTCCTTCCAGGACTTCAGGTTGAACATCTTTCCGAAGTCGGATCAGGAGCCGTCAAGCCTTCCTTCCCTCTCGGTATTCCGGGATCGGGTCGCGGCGATTCCTACACAGGCCGGCACGCCCGAAATGATGATGGTTTGTCTTACTACTCGATGTGGCGTTCTCACAAGTGAGCTTTTGGCCGTCTGCGAAGATGCCGCATCAAAATTGTGATTTGATACATCAGTAAGCATGCGCTAAACTGCTAACATCAGAGCTTATGAAGCATAAGTGATGGTTCCGCCATGATCACCGCCGCTCAGATGCGTGCCGCCAGAGCCCTTCTTGGTATAGATCAGCGCCAACTCGCCGAATTGGCGGGTGTATCCGTTCCGACGATCCAACGCATGGAGGCGAGCCCCGATGTGGTGCGCGGCAACGTCGATTCCCTGATGCGGCTGCTGGCAGCTCTAAGCGAAGCCGGCGTAGAGGTGATCAACGAGGGCGCCGTCAGCCAGGATGGAGGGCGCGGCGTCAGGCTGAAGGCCAAGCGGGCGGAGAGTGGAGTACCTGGCATGTCCGGGCGAGCAAAGGGATCTCGTTCATGACCGCCCTATCCGTGCTCCTGTCATGTTCGGCCATGATGCTTGCAATCGCAATCCTTGCCGTCTTCATCGCCCGGTCGAAACAGGCGACGAAGTTCATTTACAGTTTGAGCTTCGCTCTATCGGCAATCGCATTTGCCGCAGCGGCCGACGCACTCGCCACGATGGCTGCCCCCGACGCCGCGTCCACGCTCGTGCTTCCCATCGGTCTGCCCTGGCTTGGCAGTCATTTCCGTCTGGACGCGCTGTCCGCATTCTTTCTGGCGGTCGTCAATTTCGGCGGCATGCTTTCTAGCCTCTATGCTCTCGGCTATGGCCGCCACGAGCACGCGCCTCACCGGGTGCTGCCGTTCTTCCCGGCCTTTATCGCCGGCATGAATCTTGTGACCCTCGCTGACGACGCCTTCACCTTCCTGATGTCCTGGGAGTTCATGTCGCTCGCGTCCTGGGCGCTTGTGATCGCCCATCACCGTGACACCGACAACCGAAAAGCCGGCTATCTCTACATCGTCATGGCGAGCTTCGGCACACTGACCCTTTTGCTCGCCTTCGGCCTGCTTGCGGGACCGGACGGCAATTATGATTTTGCCTCCATGCGTGCCGCCGAACACGCACCGCTGACCTCGGGCCTGGTGCTCGCGCTGCTGCTGGCCGGCACCGGATCAAAGGCTGGGCTGGTACCCCTCCATGTCTGGCTGCCGCGGGCGCATCCGGCCGCCCCCAGCCACGTCTCCGCGCTCATGAGCGGCGTCATGACCAAAGTCGCGGTCTACGGCTTCATACGGGTGGTTTTCGATCTGCTCGGCGCGCCGGCCTGGTGGTTCGGTATCGTCGTTCTGGCCATCGGCGGCATTACTGCGGTTCTCGGCATACTGCACGCGCTGATGGAAAGCGATCTCAAGCGCCTGCTTGCCTACAGCACCATTGAAAATATCGGCGTCATCTTCGTCAGCCTCGGTCTGGCGCTTGCATTCAAGGCGAACGGCATGGGGCTGGCTGCGGCCTTGGCACTGACAGCCGCCTTATTCCATGTCCTCAACCATTCATTCTTCAAGAGCCTGCTTTTCTTTGGCGCCGGAGCCGTGCTGACGGCGACCGGGGAACGGGACACGGAAAAACTCGGCGGGCTCGTCCATCGCATGCCGGCAACGGCCGTCGTCTTTCTCGTCGGCTGCGTCGCAATCTCGGCTCTTCCGCCTTTCAATGGCTTCGTTTCCGAATGGCTGGCATTTCAGGCCGTCCTGCAAAGCCCTGCCCTGCCCCAGTGGGGATTGAAGCTTCTTGTGCCGGCGGTGGGCGGCCTGCTCGCCCTTGCCGCCGCCCTGGCTGCCGCCTGTTTCGTCAAGGTCTTCGGCGTGACGTTTCTCGGCCGTCCCCGCACCGTGTCGGCAGAACGGGCAATGGAGGCCGACGGTTTCTCGCTTTCCGCCATGTCGGCGCTGGCCTTCCTCTGCCTTGCCGCCGGTGTACTGCCCGGGGTCGTCATCGACGCGCTAGCGCCGGTGACGCTCTCGCTGATCGGCCAGCGCATGCCGGTGCAAACGAATATTCCATGGCTGTCGATCGTGCCGATCACTGAGGCCCGCAGCTCCTATAACGGCCTGCTCGTTTTCCTCTTCATCCTCTTTTCGGCGTCGCTCACCGCCTATCTCGTCCACCGCTTTGGCTCGCGACGCATCCGCAGGGCGCCGGCCTGGGATTGCGGCTTTCCGATCAGCGACCCGGCAACGCAATATACCGCCAGCAGCTTCGCCCAGCCTATCCGGCGCGTCTTCGGCACGCTGATCTTTCACGCACGCGATCGGGTGACCATACCGGCGCCCGGCGATCTCCGCCCGGCGCGGTTCACGCTGGAGATGCATGATCATATCTGGGAAGGACTCTATCTGCCCATCGTCGGCGCGGTCGGTTTTGCGGCCGAAAAACTCAATCATCTGCAGTTCCTAACCATCCGGCGATATCTGAGCCTGGTCTTCCTCACGCTCGTTCTCCTGCTTTTGGTGCTGGCGCTATGGTCATGATATCTGCCCTTTTCATCCAGGCGCTCCAGATGTCGATCGTCGTGCTGCTCGCGCCGATGCTGACCGGCCTCGTGCGCCTGTTCAAGGCGCGGCTGCTGCGCCGTCGCGGCCCCTCTCCGATCCAACCCTATCGCGATCTCATCCGGCTTCTGCGCAAGGAGGCGGTGATTGCGGAAAACGCGTCCTGGCTGTTCAGAGGCGCACCATATCTGATCTTTGCCGCTACATGGGTGGCGGCCGCCCTCATCCCGACCTTCGCCACCGGCCTCGTCTTCAGCTGGACCGCGGATCTGATCGCCATTATCGCGTTGCTTGGGAGCGCACGCTTTTTCCTGGCGCTTGCCGGCATGGATGTTGGCACCAGCTTCGGCGGGATCGGCTCGAGCCGCGAGGTGATGATTGCGACGCTTGCCGAGCCTTCGATGCTGCTCATCATCTTCACTCTTGCCCTTGTAGCCGGCTCGACTCAGCTTTCCTCGATCGCTGCCTTCATGACCTCGCCGCAGGTCGGATTGCGCGTCTCGCTGGCGATCGCCCTCATCGCTCTCATCATGGTCGCAATTGCGGAAAACGCCCGTATTCCGGTCGACAACCCCGCGACCCATCTGGAATTGACCATGGTGCACGAGGCCATGGTGCTCGAATATTCCGGGCGGCATCTCGCCATGATCGAACTCGCGGCGTCGCTCAAGCTGCTGCTTTATATTTCGTTGATCGCCTGCCTTTTCGTTCCCTGGAAACTCGCCGATCTTGGGGCCGGGCCGCTTGCCTATCTGGTGGGGCTGGCCGCCTATCTTGCCAAGCTTGCGGCGGGCGGAGCCCTGCTGGCGCTCTTTGAGACCGCGACCGCCAAGATGCGCGTGTTCCGCGTGCCGGATTTCCTCGGTGCCGCGCTGATGCTCGGCCTGCTGGCGGCCCTGTTGCGTTTCGTGTCGAGGGGGTTCTGATGACCGGGTCGGTCTTCGACATCGCTCACATGCTTGCCGGCGGCCTGGTGCTCGTCAGCATGATGATGCTCTATCAGGATCGTCTCTATGCGCTGCTGAACGTCTTTGCGCTGCATTCGCTGGTGCTGACGCTATCGGTTGCTTGGCAAGCCGTTATCCAGGATGCGCCGCATCTCTTCGTGACGGCGGCGATCGCTCTCATCTTCAAGGCGATCATCATTCCTGTCGTATTGCACCGGATGATCCGCCAGCTCGGCATTCACCGCGAGATCGAGACCGTCGTCGGCATTGGCCCCACCATGCTCGCCGGCTTGGGACTGGTGGCGCTGGCCACTGTGGTCATGCTTCGGGTGACCCCGTCTGCTGATCCGATCGCCCGGGAAGACCTTGCCTTCGCCCTGTCGGTTCTGCTGCTCGGATTGCTGATCATGGTCACGCGCCGCAATGCCGTCAGCCAGGTCGTCGGCTTCATGTCGCTGGAAAACGGATTGGTGCTGGCGGCGACCGGCGCCAAGGGCATGCCGCTGGTGGTGGAGATCAGTGTCGCCTTCTCGATCCTGATCGCCTTCATCGTCATCGGCGTCTTTCTGTTCCGCATCCGCGAGCGCTTCGACACGGTAGACGTCCGGGCACTCGACGATTTCAAGGGAAGGCGGCGGAAATGAACGCCCTCTCCTCTTCCATCCTCGGCCTCGATGCGGTTACGGCCGTTCTCGTCATTCCGATTGCCGCGGCCGCCCTACTGGCGCTCCTGCCCGGCTACCGCATGACGGCGCGGCTGAACATAGTCGCGAGCTTTTTGACGCTGCTTGCGGCGCTTTTCCTCTTCTTCGGCGCTCGGCCGCCGCCGGGCCGATATCTGCTCGTCGACGATCTCAACATCGTCTTCATCGTCCTGAATGCCTTCGTCGGCTTCACCACCAGCGTCTTCAGCGCCGGCTATATCGCCCACGAGCTGGATATCGGCCGTCTGACACCCGCCAACCTACGCTTCTACCATGCCATGTACCAGGTCATGATGTTCGGCATGAATCTCGCATTCGTGTCGAACAATATCGGTCTGATGTGGGTAGCGGTGGAACTGGCGACGCTGACCACGGTGCT
Organism: Rhizobium sp. UFLA01-1127; assembly: GCF_059803845.1. NCBI lineage: Bacteria > Pseudomonadati > Pseudomonadota > Alphaproteobacteria > Hyphomicrobiales > Rhizobiaceae > Rhizobium > Rhizobium sp. UFLA01-1127. Next base: position 11,619 of record NZ_JAUQTZ010000061.1, read on the forward strand.
GATGGTCGGCATCTACCGCACCCATGAGGCATTGGAAGCTGCCTGGAAATATTTCATTCTTGGAAGCGTCGGCATCGCTTTCGCGCTGTTCGGCACTATCCTCGTCTACCTCGCCGCCCAGGCCGTTGTCGGCACCGGCTACGACGCCATGGTCTGGACGACACTGGTAGAGCACGCCGCCGGCTTCGACCCGGCTCTTCTCAACCTCGCCTTCATCTTCCTGCTGCTCGGCTACGGCACCAAGGTCGGACTGGCGCCGCTCCATGCCTGGCTGCCGGACGCCCATGCAGAAGGGCCGACACCGATCTCGGCGGTCCTTTCCGGCCTGTTGCTCAACGTCGCGCTCTATGCCGTATTGCGTTTCAAGATATTGCTTGCCGCCACTCCCGAGGCGATCAGCCCTGGGCCGCTGATGATGACGATGGGGCTCATCTCGCTGATCTTTGCAGCCTTCATGCTCTACCGCCGTCGCGACATCAAACGCCTGTTCGCCTACTCCTCCATAGAGCATATGGGCATCATCGTCTTTGCCTTCGGTCTCGGCGGCTCGCTCGCCAATTTTGCCGGCCTGCTGCATATGGTCATGCATTCGCTGACCAAGTCGGCGATCTTCTTCGCCGTCGGTCATATCGCCCAGATCAAGGGAACTCAGAGGCTTTCCGCCATTCGCGGTCTGACCGAGACGCATCCCGGGCTCGGCTGGGGCTTGCTGGCAGGCGTCATCGCCATTGCCGGCCTGCCGCCCGCCGGCATCTTCATGAGTGAGTTTCTCATCGTCAGTTCGACCTTCGCAAAGCAGCCGTTGCTCGCCATTCCGCTGGTGTTCGGCCTGCTGGTCGCCTTCGGAGCCCTACTGCTGCGGTTGACGGGAGCCATCTTTGGTCAGCCGCGCGGCAGCCTTGCCCCGGTCGAAGCATCCTATTTGCCGATGTTCCTGCATCTGGCGCTGGTGCTGGCGGCCGGAATCTACCTGCCGCCCCCGATGGTTAGCTGGTTTCAGCATATCGCCAATCTTCTTCGATGACGCGAGGCCGGACTATGTCGTTGTTAGATGATCTCATAGGCAATAGCCGTCCGGTTTCGCATCACGGACCCTGGCCACGCGCCGTTGCCGATACGTCCACCTGGATCTCGGCTGCGTCGCGGTTGTCGGAGGGACATTTGGCGATGCTTGGCCTCTGGGGCGAGCGCAACGCCGTGCACTTGGCACTGCTTGACGAACGAGCCGGCATGACCGCAATCTTGAGCCTCGAGGAACTGCAGAACGGCTATCCCTCCATCGCGCAGTATCACCCGCCGGCACTGCGCCTGGAACGAGCGCTCCGTGACCTGACGGGATTGGCGCCGGAGGGGCTCGCCGATGCCAGGCCGTGGCTCGACCACGGCCGCTGGGATCTGCGGTTTCCGCTCGGAAAGCACAGCGCGCCTGCCTCCGCACCCTCCTACGCCTTTCTGCCTGCCGATGGAAAAAACCTGCACCAGATTCCGGTCGGACCGGTCCATGCCGGCATCATCGAGCCCGGGCATTTTCGCTTCACCGCCAATGGTGAAACCGTCGTTCGCCTCGAGGAGCGGCTCGGTTACGTGCACAAGGGGATCGAGGCGCTGATGACGGGCGCCGATTCGGCTCAAGGCGTGCGGCTTGCGGGGCGGACATCCGGCGACAGCTGCGTCGCTTATGCCTATGCTTTTTCGCAAGCCGCCGAAGCAGCCCTCGGGGTCAAGGTGCCGCCCCGCGCCGTGTGGCTGCGCGCGCTGATGGCCGAACTCGAGCGGCTCGCCAACCATCTCGGAGACATAGGCGCCATCTGCAATGACGCCGCCTTTGCGCTGATGCTCGCCCATTGCGCCGTGTTGCGTGAACAGGTGCTGCGATCAGCCGATGCCGCTTTCGGGCATCGGCTGATGCGCGACCGTATCGTGCCAGGCGGCGTTTCCGCCGATCTCGACAACAACGGAAAGGCCGGTCTGCGGGCGCTGCATGCCGAGCTTTGCCGGAAATTCCCCGCTCTCGTGGACCTCTACGACAATACGGCTTCGCTTCAGGACCGGACGGTCGGTGCGGGCGCGGTGGAGAGCGGGCTTGCCGGCCAATATGGCGCCGGCGGCTATATCGGGCGGGCCGCCGGCCGTGACTTCGACACACGGCGCAACCTTGCCTATCCACCCTATGACCAACTGAGCTTCGATGTACCGCTGCTTCGCGACGGTGACGTGAACGCCCGAATATGGATCCGCATTCGCGAAGTCGAACAGAGCCTGTCGCTCATGGAACAGATTCTCGACCGGCTGCCGGACGGCCCAATCCTTGCGGAAGCTCCGGCCGTCAACGAGGCGCGGGAGGGCGTGGCCCTTGTCGAAGGGTTCCGCGGTGACGTCCTGGCATGGTTGCGGCTGTCGCCTACGGGCAAGATCGAACGCTGCCACCTGCGCGATCCGTCCTGGTTTCAGTGGCCGCTGCTGGAGGCTGCAATCAAGGACAATATCGTCGCCGACTTCCCGCTCTGCAACAAGTCGTTCAACTGCTCATATTCGGGGCACGATCTGTAAAGGCAAAAGACCATGCGCAAGCTCCTGTTTGAAAGCCTGATCCGTCCGCCTTTGACGGAGCCTGCACCGCTCAGTACCGATGCTGCGGCTCAAGAGCTCGCGACTGCAATCGACGGGAAAGCCTACCGCCGGCTCGGTCGCAGCTTGGCGATCCGCTTCGTCGATGCCGGATCGTGCAACGGGTGCGAACTCGAAGCACAGGCTCTCGGCAACGCCTTTTACGATATCGAGCGGTTCGGCATGCGTTTCGTGGCCTCGCCTCGGCACGCCGACGTGCTGATGGTCACCGGCCCCGTGACGAAGAACATGGCGGAAGCCTTGGAGCGGACATATAATGCCATGCCGGATCCCAAATGGGTCGTTGCGCTGGGTGATTGTGCGCGCGATGGCGGTTGTTTTGCCGGGAGCTACGCCGTGGTCGGCGGGGTTTCGAAGATCGTGCCCGTCGATCTGCATATTTCCGGCTGTCCGCCGTCGCCGACGGACATCCTCAAGGGTTTGCTGGCACTGCTCGATCATGTAAGCGAGGGAACCGGCTAGCATTTTCAGGAAAAGTGCGTAGCGGTTTTCCGTCCGGAATGCGTTGGGAAATAAAAGGATAGAGCGTTTTCGCGATTCGAAGAAAAGCGGAAATACTCTAGTTCGACGGCAAAGTTCAATGGCTGGACGTCTGCAGACAGTTATTCCGACAATCGTTGCGGCTGGGATGGCGATATATCGCTTCCTTGCAACAGCCGGCCGCGGGGAGCTGTCGCAAAGACGTCGGCGTCTCATGGGCCTGAATGCTGCACACACGGATCCCGACATCTGCGCGGCTATCGACGCTGTCGAAAAAGTCTTTGTCCGAGACTTCAACTGGCGTCTTCGGCGGGTATCATATCCCCAGGAGAGCGGCCTGGTCGCTCGCGTCGAAATGCTCGAGGATGGATGGTCAACCGGTCGCTTTCTGCCGATGCGGCTCGGGCTGGCATCGTCAGCGAGGGACGACAGCGGCAATTACCTTCATCAAGTCGAAAGGCGCTGCCTGGATTACTGGGCATCCCATTCCCTTTCGGTTTGCGTGTTCCTGTTCGACCCCGAGCGTGGTGATGTTGTGTGGCAGTGGGTCCAAAGGGAACCATACAATAAATTCGGCGATAAATTCGGACAGGAGCAGTTGCTCGCCATTCCGGCATCCAACATCCTGGATGCGTCGGCCAGATTGGGGTTCGAGGAAACCGTCTCGTCGGATCCGCAAAAACTGCTGCGTTCGGCATTTGCGGTCGATCGTGCCCTGATGGAAAGGATTGGCAATCAGACGGCAATATTCATTTGGGACGATGGGGTGATTCCTCGCCGATCTTCGGCAATTTGCGCATCATTCTGGACGAAGGCGAACCGGAGATGCGGATCGATTACCGCATTCGGGCGCATAATCTTCACGAATTGATGATCCAGCTCTTTCCGTGGGCTCGCTATTCCTACGTCGAGCCGATCAAGGAATATTCCAACGAGATCGCAGTCCACGTACTCGAGGTCGAGATTCGACCCGAAGCATTGGCCTATCTGGAAGCGGAAGAGTTTCTGGAGGCGGGTTATCCCGAAGAACCAGATCCGCCGTCACCGGAGACGGATGATCATATCCCTCCTGAGGAAGAGGCTGCCTTTTGGCGAAGCCGGGGAGTGCCGCGCGGCTCCAAATGGCGAGAAAATTGAATGGGGCGCGATGAAGGCGGCATTGCAGTCGATCATATCATCGTTGTTGCCCAGAAGCCCCGCATGAAACATTGAAGCGAGAGACGAGTTTCCCCATCGACAAGATGAGGAGATTTCAGAAATGAGCTGGATAGGCACTTGGCGCAATCAATATGGCTCAACGCTGACAATTGTCGAAGATCGGGACGGGCTGATCAAAGGCACATTCAAAACCGCCCTCCCGGACAGCGCTTTTTACGGGCATGAGTTGCGGGCCATCGGCGTTTGGTTCGATGACTGCGTCAATTTCGCCTTTGGAATGAGTGGAGAAGGTCCGACGTCGATCTGCTCGTTCACCGGAATGCTGCGTGAGAACAAGCTCCAGACGGTATGGTACGTCGTGACCAGCGCGAAAGCCGGTCATTCAGACCAAATTGAGAAGCTGGGATGGGCTCATTCTGTCCAAACGAACGCCGATACTTTCGAACGGGTCGCCTACCAGTAAAATACCGATGTCGCGCCGGGAAAGATCCGAAATCTACTCAGGCAAAAGTAATTCCGCAGCCTCGTCCGCAACCGGAAAATAGGAATGCCGTCCGGCGCAATATGCTGCCTATCTGAAGGTATTTCCGATCTTCATCTCTGAAACCCTTCGGTCAATGCTGTCTGCGACGCCGGACGAGGTGCCATGTTTCATCATGGCGTGTCGATGTGAGGATGAGCGGATCGCCTCGCATAAGGGGTTCCGCTCCTGAGACCGACGATACGGAGAGCGGCCTTTATTGCTTCGCAGCCAACTGATCGACGAGAGCTTGGCCGACGCCATGGGCGGAAGCCGGGTTCTGGCCTGTGATCAGACGGCCATCGGTAACGACGTTCTCTGTCCAATTGGGCGCAGCCTGATGCAGCGCGCCGCGCTGCTTGAGAGTGGTCGCAAGGAGATAGGGCACCACCTTCGTATACTTGACCTCTGCTTCCTCCTCGTCGGTAAAGGAAGCAAGCTTCTTGCCGGCTACGAGATAGCTGCCGTCGGACAGCGTCGCGTTCACCAGCGCGGCCGGGCCATGGCAGACTGCCGAGACGATGCCGCCTGCCTCCCAGATCCCACGGATGACATTTTGCACGGCCTTGTTGTCGGCAAAGTCCCACATCGTGCCGTGACCTCCGGCAAAGAAGACTGCCGAATAGCGAGATGGATCGAGATCCTTCAGGATCAACGAGTCGGCAAGCGCGCTGCGGAAGTCTTTGTCCTTCCAGTAATGGGCGTTGGCCGCGTCGGACAGATCAAAGAAGTCGATCGGCGGGTGGCCGCCGCGGATCGAGGCGATCTCATAGGGAATTCCCGCCTTATCGAAGACCTCGAGCGGATGGGTGAGTTCGACCATGGCAAAACCGGTCGGCTCACCGCTGTCGCCGCGGATCGGATGGCTGGTTACCACACACAGGATGGGCTTGATCGTGCTTGTCATGTTCGGTTTCCTCAGGATTTGAGCGAGGTCATGTCGATGACAAAGCGGTATTTCACGTCGCTCTTCAACATGCGCTCATAGGCTTCGTTGATCTTCTGGATGGAAATGATCTCTATGTCCGAGACGATGCCGTGCTGCCCGCAGAAATCGAGCATCTCTTGCGTTTCTGGCACGCCACCGATGAAGGAGCCGGAGATCGCGCGACGGCCGCGCACCAGCCCGCCGGCGTTTACCGGCGTGCCAAGCGGCCCGAGATAGCCGACGAGGACAAGGACGCCTTCCAGCGCTAAAGTTGGCATATAGGGATTGACGTCGTGATCGTAGGGCACTGTGTCTATAATGACGTCGAAGCGACCGGCAACGGCTTCCATCTGCTGCGCATCGCTCGACAGCACGACATGGTCCGCGCCGAGACGGAAGGCGTCCTCCTCCTTGCCGGCAGAACGCGTGAACAGGGTGACATCGGCCCCGAGCGCCTTGGCAAGCTTCAGAGCCATGTGGCCGAGCCCGCCCAGGCCGATCACCGCGACCTTGCTCTCCTTGCCGACATTCCAGCGATGCAGCGGCGACCAAGTGGTGATGCCCGCGCAAAGCAACGGTGCGGCGCCCGCCGGATCGAGCCCGTCTGGCAACGACAATACGAACTTGTCCCGCACGACGATCGAGTCGGAATAGCCGCCATAAGTCGGCGTACCATCCTGACGATCGCTGCTCGCATAGCTAAAGGTCGGACCCTCCACGCAGTCCTGCTCCCAGCCTTTGAGGCAGGGCTTGCAGCGCTGGCAGGAATCGACCATGCAGCCGACCCCGACCATGTCGCCAGCCTTGAAGCGGGACACGTCCGTTCCGACCTCCCGCACCTGCCCGATAATTTCGTGGCCCGGCACGATGGGGTAGCTCGTGAAGCCGAAATGGTTGCGGGCCAGATGGACGTCGGTATGACAGACGCCGCAATAGAGAATATCGATAACAACGTCATCCGATCGCGGCGCGCGACGTTCGAAGATATAGCGCTCGAGCGGTTCGGTGGCAGATAGAGCTGCAAAGCCTATTGTGTTCATAATCGCTTGTTCCGAGTTGTCGTGCCGGTGCGAGCTATTGGTCCCAGCCCCGTAGTTTTTCGGCGCTCGCAGTGCCGGAGGCGCGTGCGGGGCTAGGCGTTGCCTGGGGCGAACAGCGATTCCCAGTTTGTAAAGGCACCGAGCGGGATTACTTCCCAACCGATCAGGCCGGCCTTGGCGAGGGGGAATTCGGCAAGTGCCGCTTTGGCCGCTTCGACAGAGGCGGCTTCCGCTATGATGGCGACACCGGGGCGGTCCTGCCGGAAATAGATGTCACGGATGAGGCCGCCCTTGTACATCTGCCAGGCATGGCGCGCCTCATCCTGCATATGCGGCTGATATTTCTCCAGCGAGGCGCCGGGCTGCGGTACGTCGAGACAAAGCAATTTCATAGTCATACTCCCTGGGATAAATTTGAGATTAGGCGGACCGAAACCGGCTGGCCGTCTCAGCCACGCGCCGGCCGAGGTACTGAGCCGTCTTCAAGTCGCTGCCGATCAGCGCAACGTCGGGAGCCTGGTCCACGTTCGACTGGGTCATGACGCCCAGCCAGCTTCCCAGCCGGTTGAGATCGTCCACGCTGCCGGTACTGCTGCTGTTGCCCGGCATCATGTCGAGGCCGACCCAGATCATGCCGTGCTGGGCTGCAAACAGCGCCATCGATATGAGCGAGTTCAGCTTGTCGCCGTGCTGGGCTCCGGAATTCGTAAATCCGGCCGCAATCTTGTTGCGCCACTTCTGGGCCGACCAGGCCGCCTTGGTCGAATCCTCGAAGAACTGCTTGAGTTTTGCGCTGATCAGGCCGTTATAGGTTGGCGATCCGAAGATAATGGCATCGCTGCGCTCGAGCGCCTCCCAGTCCATCGGCCCGTCCGCGACGGCGATCAGTTTCGCCGCGGCTTCTCTTACCTCGCCAATACCGGCGGCGACGGCTTCAGCGACGCGCGCGGTGTGACCGAATCCGCTGTCGTATACGATTGAAATCAACAACTTGCTCGCCTTCCTGCAATAAGAATGCGCATGACGGCAGAGCAATCGGGGCCGAGTGCCCCTGAACGCCCTAAAACGTCACTTGCCTGATCTCCTCATTACAGTAGAATGACATTCAGCAGTGGCGATTGTTTTTCACTTGTTTATTTCCCCAAATTCCGCAATCTCTCACAAGAGCGTCCGAAAGGTTTCGCCATGCGTGACAGATTTGACGGGATAGAAGTTTTTGTGGAAGCGGTCGAAGCCGGGGGGTTCAAGAGGGCAGCCGATCGGCTCTCCCTCACGCCTTCCGCAGTCGGCAAGGCCATTGCGCGCCTGGAAGAGCGGCTGGGCGTGCGTCTGTTTCAACGAACGACGCGCACGCAATGTCTGACGGAAGACGGCCAGCAATATTACGAGCGGTGCCTGCGCGCCATCGAGGAATTGCGCACGGGCGAATCCCTGCTGGAAACCGGACGGCGCGAGGTCGTCGGCAAACTTCGCGTATCGCTGCCGGTATTGTTCGGCCGTTATTGCGTTGCGCCCATTCTGCGTTCCTATGCTCGCCAGCATCCGAAGCTTGAACTCGAACTCAGCTTCAACGATCGCCAAGTCGATATGATCGCCGACGGGTTCGACCTTGCGGTGCGCAATGGCGCACTTGGCAATGGAACGTCATTGCGCGCAAGGCGGCTTATCGGCCAACGCAAGGCGCTGTGTGCTTCTCCGGCATATCTTGCAGAACGCGGACAGCCGCATTCCCTCGCCGATTTGAGGGATCACGATATGCTCGTCTATTGGCGCAACGACTATGCGTTGCCCTGGCGGCTTCCGGACGTATCGGGGGACCTCGTTGATGTGCCCGTCAGTTCTAGGCTCCGTTTCGATGACCTCGAAGCCATCACGGACGCCGCGGTCGAAGGCATGGGGCTTGCTTGGCAGCCGCATTGGCTCATCAGCGATCACATACGCGCTGGCAGACTGGTTGAACTTTGGGTGGACCGGCCAAGTGCCATGATCGAAGCTTATGCCGTCTGGCCGGCTGCACAGCATCTGCCGTTGCGGTCGAGGCTGGCGATCGACGCTCTTGCGAGCGAATTGCCGAAACGGTTCGGTCAGGAGGCCGTTTAATTCGCCCAACCGCCGTCACGTAGAATGGCGTAGCGCGTTCACGAGCAGGGAAAAGGCCGGCGAGGATTGACGGCGACTGGGATAATAAAGGTGAAACCCCTCCCAATAGGGCGAATAGTCTTCGAGAAACCGATTAAGGCGCCCGGTCTCGAGATATGGCCTGGCGATATCCTCCGGAACATAGGCAAAACCAAAGCCGTCGAGCGCCGCCTCGAGAACATTATAGATCGTGTTGAAGACGAGCTGTCCGTCCACCCTGACCTTGATTTCACGTCCGTCCTCCTCGAATTCCCAGGCATAGAGACCGCCATATGTTGGAAGCCGAAGATTGATGCAGCGATGGAGGGTCAACTCCTTCGGGTGCGTCGGAATATCCCGAGACGCAAAATAGGATTGCGCGGCAACGACCGCGAAGCGCACATCCGGACCGATCCGGACGGAGATCATATCCTTGGCGATCTGTTCGCCAAAACGCACGCCGGCGTCGTAACGATCGCTGACAATGTCCTGCAGACCGTAATTCACATCGAGTTCGAGCCTGATGTCCGGATATTGATGGAGAAAGCCGCGAAGCTTCGGCCAGATGAAATGCTGGATCTGATAGTCCCCGGCGGTTAGCCGGATGGTTCCGGCAGGCCTTTCGCGCAAGGCGTTGAGCTCATCGATCGCCATTCCGATTTCGTCAAAAAGCGGACCAATGCTGATCAGCATCCGCTCGCCGGCTTCCGTCGACGAGACACTGCGCGTCGTCCTCGTCAGGAGCCGCACACCGAGCCGCTCCTCGAGTTGGCGGACCGTGTGGCTAAGCGCCGACTGCGAAACTCCAAGTTTGGCCGCCGCTTTCGTGAAACTGCGCTCTCTCGCAACCAGCAGGAACACCGTCAGGTCATTGATGTTCTGTCGCTCCACTCATGATTCCTTGTCATGACCACATGCTCATTTATAAAACACATGGCCATAAAATAGTAGCGGCATCGGTTGAAACGGCGGCTATGCCGATCAGCTTCGCCAAGCCTGCACGCCGCCGGCGATCACTTTGGGAGCTCATTTCGCCCGATTGCGCAGGACCTCGCCGACAACAGTCGAGGCGGAGAAAGCGTTCGGCCATCCGGCATAGAAGGCCGTGTGGGCCACGATTTCTCCGGCTTCTTCGGCGGTAAGGCCGTTATCCATTGCCCGGTTAAGGTGATAGGTGATCTGGGCACTTTGCCCCGAGGCGATGAGCGAGCTTACGGTTACAAGGCTGCGGTCGCGTGGTGCAAGACCCGGCCGCTGCCAAAGATCGCGAAACAGCGGGTCGGCGGTAAACAGCACCAGTCCTGGCGAAATCTGTCCGACATTTTTCTCGACAGCCTCGGCGCGCCGCTGCTCCGCCTCCTCATTCAAAGGCAGCAATTGCGGCGAGCCTGCAGGGAGTTGATCGGCGGCGATGTTTCGTGCGGCAAACACCTCCTTCGTCGCGGCGATCGCAGACATGGCGTTCGACCAGCCTGAGTAGAAGGCAAGATGAGTTATGATCTCCGAGATTTCCCCCGGGGTCACGCCGCTATCGAGAGCGACATTTGCGTAGTGCTTCAGGTCGATGGCCTGGTTTCGGGCGATCAGCACGGAGAGCGTGACGATGCCGCGATCGCGCCGCGAGAGCTGCGGCCTCCGCCACAGGTTTCCAATCACGTCTTCGTCCGCATAGCGGGCAAGAGCCGGCGATACGGAGTGGATGTCGCTAACCGACAGCGACGAAGCTCTTTCCGATATTGCTCCGCCGCCCGTACCTTCCTGAGCGAAGACAGGCTCACCCATGGTGAGCGAGATCGCCGTGGCCGCCAAGATCCGTTTCATGGATATTCCTTTCAATTCGGTTGTTGTCGAGCATCGCATCAAGCGCGCCTCCATCCGCATGAACACGGCTTCGGCGGCGCTTTGCGATACTCGTAGAGACCCGCCACGTGCTTAACTGAGGCGGCTCGACATTCAGACCAATGACACCTAGAGCCCCGAACGGCGCAGCATGGCTTCGGGATAGCGTGCGCCTTGGATCACGATGTTGGCCTTTTCGATCTCGTCGAGATCGAACTTATCCAGAGCCACGTTCAACGCGCCGATGTTCTCCTCGAACCGCTCCAGCTTACGGGTGCCGAACAGAGGAACAATCCAGGGCTTCTGCGCCAAGAGCCAGGCAAGCGCGACCTGCGCCGGTGTCGCACCATGCTTCTCGCCGATCTTGCGGATCAAGTCGATCAGCTTCTGATTGGCGACGCGAGCCTGCTCGGAAAAACGCGGGATTTCGGCGCGGATATCGGAGCTGTCGAATGTCGTGCCGACGTCGATCTTGCCGGTCAAAAACCCCTTGCCCAGCGGGCTGAAGGGAACGAGCCCGATACCGAGTTCCTCGATGGCCGGGATGATTTCCTCTTCCGGTTCGCGGGTCCAGAGCGAATATTCGCTCTGCAGTGCAGCAACCGGCTGCACCGCATGCGCCCGGCGAATGGACTGTGCGCCAGCTTCCGACAGGCCGAACCACAGCACCTTGCCCTCGGCAATCAGTTCCTTCACCGTTCCCGCGACATCTTCCATCGGCACGTCCGGGTCGACCCGATGCTGGTAATAGAGATCGATGTGGTCGGTGCGTAGCCGCTTCAGGCTTCCTTCGATGGAGCGGCGTATCTGCGCCGGCCTGCTGTTGACGCCGCCGCGGTGCCGGCCGGTTTCCTGGTCGATATCCCAGCCGAATTTCGTGGCAATCTTGACCTTATCGCGAACCGGAGCAAGCGCCTCGCCCACCATCTCTTCATTGGTCCACGGGCCATAGACCTCGGCCGTGTCGAAAAAATCCATACCGCGTTCGACCGCGGTTCGCAGAAGAGCGATCATTTCCGCCCGGTCGGGAAGCTCGCGCGCCTTGCCGTAACCCATGGCGCCCAGCGAGAGGGCGGAAACTTCGAGACCTTGTCCCAGTTTGCGCTTGATCATGTTGCATCTCCCTTTGTGGAGTGGTGTTGGACGGTCAGACATCCTCAAGAGACAATAAGGCGCTTGCTTTTCGCGCTTACGCGCCTTCGACGCCCTATGATCCCGTTTTGCCTCAGGCGCTCTTGCGCGGGGCGATCTTCACGGTCGCCGCGCGCGCCCGGGCGCTGATCATCGGCGACAGATAGGGGCTTTTGCCATATTTTGCGCGATAGGCGTCGTCGATGCGGTCGTTGATCGGCCCGTCGACCGGTTCGAAGGCGACCTCCCGCGTGATGCCGGCGGCAATGATCCGGCCGGCTTTCTGATGAAGCGCAGCCTGATACCAGCGCGACTTCCGACCATGGTAGCCACGCACATAGAGGCCACCATCAACCACGACCTCCCAGATCCAGGTCGGGGTGCCATAGGTGGCGCCATCCTCACGAAATGGGGCGATCTTCAGATCGTCCGCCTGATCGATTTTCGCAAGTTCATCCTGTGACCAGTTCATTGCCATCCCTCGTCGATTGTTCGCCAGCCGGCATCCGTACTCGCTGGACGGAAGCGCATGGAAGCCGCCGATGCTCTTGCGAAAGACCGAGCCGTTTCTTGTTTGCCTTGGAGCCTCAAACCGCAATGATCTCGCCGTTGCGCTCTCGTAGCCACGAACCCGATTGAATATAGCGCGATTGCCATCGTTCGATTAGACGTGGCAATTCGTATGGGCTTATGAGCGTGGCTAATCAATGAAGGCTTTTCGCTTGGAGCAATTCCAGGAAAAGTGGGTAGGTTTTCCGTCCGGAATGCGTTGGGAAATAAGAAGATAGTGCGTTTTCGCGATTCGAAGAAAAGCGGAAACGCTCTAGACACCCGTGCAGATAGACCGCACCAATGCCTTTCAGCCGGCGCCAAAAACTGACGCGGAAACATGACGGTCCGGTTCGATCGATCGATCGATGGTGTCCAACATCCTCACTTGGTTATCCGCAACAAATTCGCCCATATACCATCACTAAGACAGTGACGGAGCGTCCCCGCGCGCATCCGGTAACGCCACGACCGCAATGAGTCCGGTTTCCGGCCTGGCTTGCAATTTGACGTACCCGCCATATAGCTCGGCAACCTCTTTGGCGATCGACAATCCGAAGCCGTCACCGGCAATGGTTTCGTCAAGTCTGACACCCGGTTTCATCGCTTCGGCGATCCGGCTTTGCTCAATACCTGGCCCGTCGTCCTCTATCGAGATCAGCGCCATGGCGCCTTCGACGGTGCCTGTTATTCGAACCGAGCTTGCCGCCCATTTGAACGCGTTGTCGATGATCCCACCGAGAACCTCGTCAGTATCTTCCGCCGAACAGCTTATGCGCAGATCGGAACCGATCGCTGTAACGACACTAAGGTGTCGCCCGGCATAAAGTTTCGACATCATCTGCACTATGTCGTCCACTCGCGACAGAAGATGTGTCGACGAAGCAAATCCCGCCTCGGAGACACCGGCCCTCGCTCTTCCCAGATGGTGCCGAATCCTTCGATCAATTCGACCGACAAGGCGCCGTGCCTCGCCGGTCGGGTCATTTTTGTCATCGAGTGCGAGATAAAGGCTGGCAACCGGCGTTTTCAGTCCATGCGCCAGGTTGGCAAACTGGAGCCGGGTCTCGGCAAGCCGCTTGCGATTGTGCTCGACCAGACGATTGATTTCTCCGATGACGGGGCGAAGTTCATCGACTTCGGTTTGCGGAAGTTCCGTGAGCCGCCCGGACGATATTTCTGAAACCTGTCCGGACAACTCACGGAGCGGTAAGAGACCATATCGAACCTGAAACAAAATCCCGACGCCGAGAATGGCCCCAAGGGTCAGCATTGCCGGCACCAGAAGTGCGAGCGCTCTTGCAGCGGGAGCCGTCAGCGCGACGTTAGGGGCGGTCGCGAGGATTTCGACTGCCTTTCCACCTACAAAGGTCTGCGCCACACGAAAGTGAAGTGCCTCGCCTTTGTCTCCAGGCCCGTCCGCCGGCTGCGGGCTCCCTTTAAGAAGCCGCTTCCAGTCAAACGCTCGCGGCGGACTGGCAATGCTGCCTCCATCGAGTGATCTTGAGGATAAATGGCGGCCGTCGGCGGTGACCTGCCAGTACCACCCGGAGCCGATACGATCAAAGGGAGGGCCATCGGGATTGCCTGAAAGAGCAAGTGTGCCGTCCCGATTGAACGTCAGAGCGCTGCGAACAGCGTCGATTTGCAGATCGAGCCGCTGATCGACCTGTTGCCTGACCACGGTCGCAACGATGAACCAGAGGACAAAAGCCGCTACGACCAATGCCGCCACAGCGTAGATCACCGAAAACGCGATCAGGCGGCCGGCAATCGTCCTGCGCGGTGATGGCAATTCTAGCTTCACTGGCCGGCCCTTAGCATGTAGCCGCGTCCCCTTTCCGTCCCGATCCTTTCCGCACCGATCTTTCTCCTCAGCCTGGCGATGATCACTTCAATCGAATTGGAATCCACGTCCGTGTCCCCCTCGTAGACCCGCTCGATGAGTTCGCGCCTATCCACGATGACGTCCTTGCGCAGGATCAGGCAGGAGAGGACCCGCCATTCGAACGCCGTCAACCTCAGCGGAAGTCCCGCGAGCTCGAACGTTCCGAGTTGCGCGTCGAACGAAAGATCTCCGCAGGTGATCACCGAGGCAGCGTGACCCGCGGCGCGCCGCACCAGAGCGCGAAGACGTAAAATGAGTTCCTCGATTTTGAATGGCTTCGTCAGGAAATCGTCAGCTCCCGCTTTGAAGGCGGCCACCTTATCAGGCCAGCCATCTCGCGCAGTGAGAACGAGCACCGGAAGCATCCGTTCCCCGCTCCGCCAGGACTTGAGCACCGTCACGCCGTCGATTTTAGGTAAGCCGAGGTCCAACACGGCGACGTCGAAAATCTCGGTCAGGCCGGCGTGTTCGGCGTCTTCTCCGTTCCTGGCGATGTCGACCGCGAAGTTCTCCGCCCGCAGGCTCGCCGCAATGCGTTTGGAAAGATCGGCATCATCTTCGACCAGAAGGACCCGCATGGCTCACTCGCTTGTGATCATTGTTCCTAATGAACTAGGGCGACGTTGCTTAACTGAAACTGAACCGCGACATTCAGCGTGGATTGCGCAGGTGCAGCTTATTGTCTTCCAGTCAAACGAATTGGAGACGACACCATGTCCGACGAAAACGACACTCCCTCAATATCGCCGGAGCAAGGCGGGGGCAAAAGGCCGAGGCGCCGACCTGCCACGCACCTTGCTGCCTTTGGCATCGCCGCTGTCGCAATCCTCGCCATTGGAGCGGCAGGGGGTGCGGCGGCAATGAAGTTTGCCCGCCCAAATGTCGAGTTGGCGCCTTTGACTCCCGTGTCCATATCGAGCCTGAATGATGCTTCGAGCATAGTGACCGTCAAAGGCAAGGTCGCCGAGATCTACGGCAACAAATTCATCGTTCAGGACGACAGCGGTCGCGCATTGATCGAAACGGGGCCCGCCGGTGACGACGGCAAGCTCGTCGGCATTGGCGAGACCGTCAGTGTACAGGGCCGCTTCGATCACGGCTTCCTGCATGCCAGTTATATCGTCTATCAGGATGGCAGGACCGACGTACTTCGTCCGCCACCTGGTCCGCCTCCGCATCGCGGACCACTGGAAAACGCCCTGCGGCGAATGAAGCTATGACGCAGCAATGGAAGCGCTTGCCGGCAGTGAGGCCGCGATCGGTCATTGAATGAACATCTTGCGCAAGCGCGATCAAGCGGCTTTCACGGAGTGGCAGGCATGCTCAATCCCTTGGTTCAACTGCTTGCCACATCCGGCAAGCGCGCCTGCAGCGCTGCACTGATCGGCATTGTCGCTGCCCATCCCAATCCGCTGTCGGCAGCAGACACTCCTGCAGTTCCAGTGACCGCCATAAAGGCGCGAACAGAGACGATCGACCGGGTCATCAACGGCATAGGCACCGTCGCGCCTCTTCAGTCCGTCACCGTTCGTCCGCGTATCGACGGCCAAGTCGTCGACATGCCCTTTGCCGAGGGGCAGATGGTGGAGAAGGGGGCGGTCCTTCTTAAATTGGACGACCGCGAGCTCGTCTCGGCGCTGGCCTCCGCCAAGGCAAAAAAGGCTCAAGACGAAGCGCAGTTGAACAGCGCGCGGACAGACGCGCAGCGTTATGCGGCACTCGCCGAAAAAGGCATCGCCTCCGCCTCGACGCTCGAACAGAAGACGGCGTCCAGCGAGCAATATGCGGCTGCGGTGCGGTACGACGACGCTATTATCGAGAGCGCGGAGACCCAACTCGGATTTGCAACGGTCACCGCGCCCCTCGCCGGGCGCACCGGGTTCAAGCAGGTCGATGTCGGAAGTGTTGTCAGCGCGAGTTCGACCAACGGGATCGTGACAATCACGCAGATGGATCCTATCGCCGTCTCCTTCGTAGCACCGGGTGACAAGTTTGGTGAAATCAGGGACGCGCTTGTTCAGGGTATCGCCGAGGTTACGCTGACAAGCACTGACGGCAGCCGCACCCTTGCCAAGGGTAAGCTGACCACCCTGGACAATGCCGTCGACGCTTCAAATGGCTCCATCCACCTCAAGGCAATCTTCGACAACAAGGCTGGTATTCTCTGGCCCGGCCTCCCGGTTGCGACGACGCTGACAGTGGAAATACGGACCGGCGTCGTCGTTCCGGACAAGGCGCTCGCTCGAGGCCGTGACGGTCTCTACGCCTACGTCGTCGGGCCGGATGACAACGTCGAAAGGAGAGCGGTCAAAACGGCTTTCGTCACAGCCGCACGGGCGCTCGTCACCGACGGCATACAGGATGGTGATGAGGTCGTCATGGACGGTCAGTCGCGGATCGGCGATGGCGTCAAGGTTTCGGTCACACCCTGGTCCGGATCGCCGACGGGTGAGCTCGCCGAGAAGGCAGCGCCATGAGCGGCGAGCAAGATATCCGCCCGGCAAGAACCAATGGGTTCTTCGATTTCTTCATCACCCATCCGGTGGCGACCGGTCTGATCATGAGCGGCATCTTCCTGCTCGGCGCGATCTGCTATCCATTCATGCCGGTTTCGGCTTTGCCGCAGATCGACTTCCCGACCATACAGATTGCCGCGAACCTTCCCGGCGCGTCACCGGAGACGATGGCGGCGAGCGTCGCGCAGCCGATCGAGGATGCTCTGTCGCATGTCAGCGGCATTACCGAATTGACGTCGAACAGTTCGCTGGGGACGACGTCGATCACGGTGCAGTTCGGCCTCGATGAGGATATCCAGACAGCGGCGAGCGACGTTCAGACCGCCATCAGCGAAGCAGCCGGCCAACTGCCGAAGGACATGACGTCGTTGCCGACGGTACATAAGGCAAATCCCGCCGACGCTCCGGTCATGCAACTCTCGGCCAGTTCGAATACCCTTACCCTTCCGGAACTCGACGAATATATCGAACGCAACGTCGCATCGAAGATCGGCCAGGTTTCCGGAGTCGCCTTCGTAAACATCGGCGGCAGGCAAAAGCCGGCAATCCGCATCGCCGTCGATCCGGGCCGGCTGGCTCAGGCGGATGTCACCCTGGAGGACGTTCGAACCGCGATCGGCAATCTGAGCCTTAGCGCACCCAAGGGCAATATCGACGATCCAACGCGAACCTTCCCGATCGATACCAACGATCAGATCAACAGCAGCGCGGAATGGAATGATGCGGTCATCGCTTATCGCAACGGCGGGCCTGTTCGCATTCGCGACATCGGTCAGGCAATCGATGGCGCCGAAGACAACAAGATGGCGCATTGGACGAATGGCGAGCGCGGCATCGCGCTCGATGTTTTCCGCCAGCCTGGCGCGAATGTCATTGCCGTCGTCAATGCCGTGAAAGAGCAGCTACCCGCACTTCAGGCGTCTCTGCCGAAATCCATCAAGCTTGCACTGGTGACGGACCACACAACCACGATCAGAGCATCGGTCGATGATGTCCAATTCACGCTGATGCTGGCGATCGGCCTCGTCGTCGTCGTGATCTTCCTGTTCCTGCGAACCCTGCGCGCGACGCTCATTCCGGTGCTTACATTACCGATTGCGCTTGCCGGCTCCCTTGCACCAATGTGGGCCCTCGGCTTCAGCCTGGACAATCTCTCGCTGATGGCGCTCGTAGTCGCCGTCGGCTTTGTCGTGGATGACGCGATCGTCATGCTCGAAAACGTAACGCGGCACATCGAGGCTGGCGTCGAGCCATTCGAGGCGGCACGGACGGGTGCTCGCGAGATCGGTTTCACGATCGTCTCAATCAGCCTCTCGCTGATCGCCGTGTTGATCCCTATACTTCTGATGGGCGGTATCGTCGGCCGGCTGTTCCGCGAGTTCGCAGTCACCTTGACGGTCGCGATCGTGATTTCCGCGATCGTCTCCCTAACCCTCACACCGATGCTGGCATCGAAGCTGATCCGTCCGGTCGGAGAACATCAGCGCGGACGTTTTTACCGAATTGGGGAAGCCTTCTTCGACCGTCTCACCGCGTTTTACATCTGCAGCCTGAAGCCGGTCATCCGCCATAAGTTCCTGACGCTCGCCGTCTTTCTAGGGACAACCGCGATGACGGCCTACCTTTTCGTTGTCGCTCCGAAAGGGTTCTTTCCGGAGCAGGATACCGGCTTCATCGCCGGCCTGTCACAGGCTTCGCCCGATATCTCTTTCACCGAAATGGCAAAGCTGCAGGAACGTGTCAGCGCGATCATCATGAAGGACCCGGCCGTCTATAGCGTGTTCATGGATATCGGCGGCGGCAATGGCGGCAACGCCCTCAATCAGGGTCACGTCAACATCACGTTGAAACCGCTGAAAGATCGGGACGCAAGTGCCAAGCAAGTCATCGACCGATTGGGCACGGCATTGGCCGCTCAGCAAGGCATCAAGCTCTTCATGCAATCCGCTCAGGATATCAATATCGGCGCGCGTCCGGCAAAGACGCAATATCAGTATACGTTGCAGGACGGCAATATCCAGGAGCTGAGCGACTGGGCAGCGAAGGTGACGAACCGCCTTCAGGCGATTCCGGCGCTGCGCGATGTCGGCAGCGATCAGCAAGCCGAAGCTCCCAGCCTGTCGATCAAGATAGACCGTGCCGCCGCAACGCTCTACGGCGTCCTTCCGTCCACGATCGATGAGACGCTTTACGATGCCTTCGGTCAGCGGCAAGTCGCCTCCTACGCGACCCAGACGGATGCGTTCCGGGTTGTCCTGGAGGTCCTGCCAAATCTCCAGCGCGACATTGCAACGCTTGACCGTCTTTCGGTCCGGGCAAGCAACGGCACTCTGGTGCCGCTTTCGGTCGTTGCAAAATGGACGACGGACGGCGTGTCGCCGGTTTCGATCTCGCACCAGGGCCAATCGCCAGCCGTCACCATCTCCTTCAATCTGGCGCCAAACGCGGCGCTCGGGGAAGCGACACGGGCGATCGAGAACGCAGTCGCGGACATGCATCCGCCGATTTCGCTGCAGGCGAGTTTCTCCGGGAGCGCCAAGGCCTTCAAGGATTCGCTCGGTACGGTGCCGTTGTTGATTCTGGCGTCGCTGGTGGTGGTCTATATCATTCTCGGCGTTCTCTACGAAAGCCTCATTCACCCCCTGACAATCCTCTCCACCCTGCCCTCGGCAGCTCTCGGCGCCTTGCTGGCCTTGCGGTTGGCGGGGTTCGACTTCGGCCTCGTGGCGATGATCGGCATTATCCTGCTCATCGGCATCGTCAAGAAGAACGGCATCATGCTTGTCGATTTCGCGATCCAGGTAAAGCGCGACGAAGGCCTGAACAGCGAGGATGCCATCGTCAAGGCGGCCCAGATGCGCTTCCGCCCTATCCTGATGACGACGATGTCGGCCCTTCTCGGCGGTCTTCCACTGGCCATAGGACATGGAGCCGGTTCCGAGCTGCGCCAGCCGCTCGGCTACGCCATCGTCGGTGGGTTGATAGTCAGCCAGTTGCTGACCTTATACACGACCCCCGTCATCTACCTGCTGCTCGACAAGCTTCGCAGGAAGACTATTTCCTTCGGTCTGGGGATCAGACACCCTTCCGACGAAGGCAGTCCTGAAAATTTGCGCCCTGGCGCAGTTGCTTCACCTGCCCGGCATCAATTATGATCTCACGATGGAGAGTTTCGATGCGCATCGACCATGCATTTCTTTTCGATCTCGACGGCACGCTTGTCGATAGCGTCTATCAGCACGTTCTTGCCTGGAAGGAAGCGCTCGACTCAGAGGCCATCGATCTGTCGATCTGGCGCATCCACCGGAAGATCGGTATGAGCGGTGGCCTATTCACCAACCAGCTCCTTCGTGAAACCGGAATCGACATCACCGGGGAGAAGAGTGACCGACTGCGCGAAGAACATGCCAGGGCCTATCGCCGGCTCGGTGCACAGATACGTCCCCTGCCCGGGGCAAGCGAGCTTCTAGGCTGGCTGTCGGATGCAAACATTCCCTTCGCCATTGCCACGAGCGGCCGTATGGAAACCGCGGCGGTCAATATCGAGGCGCTGGGCGTCGATCCTAAATCGTTTCCCATCATCACCCGCGATCAGGTCAAATACGCCAAGCCCGATCCCGACCTATTCATTGCGGCTGCGGACGCTTTGGGCGTGCCGATTGAAAATTCCATCGTGATCGGCGACAGCGTGTGGGACATGCTGGCAGCCACCCGGTGCAGGGCACTGGGTGTCGGTCTTTTGAGCGGCGGATATGGTCGCGAGGAGTTGCGGGACGCCGGTGCCATGCGGGTCTACGAGGACCCCGCCGATCTGCTCTATCATATCGACGAGATCGGAGGCCGGCGGTAGGTTGCACAAGGTTCAAGATCCTGCCGAGGACGCAACTGCAGCAGCACGGCTGAGCTTTCCGCCGGCGGAACACCGCGCAGTTGCATTGGGCGAGGTGCACGCACGCCCCTTCGTGGCGGTGTCGTACCCGCGCATCATCTTGCAGCTCGCCTTCCTGATGGATGTCGGGCAGGTGCCGCACAACGAACTGATCGAAGAGTTGGCGCGCGCGCAGGGTGTTCCCGTACCCGACCGGGAAACCCGGCATTGCGCGATCCCGTGGGGCCGCGGAACCCTGCGTTGGGAGAGGCATACGGAATTCTCCACCTGGTTCTGGGATGGCCCGGCCATGCCGGAATTCGGCGAGCCCATGCCACTTCATCCCTTCGGCGGCAGCTTCCGGCCACCAGGCAAGTTCATTTCCGGCATCCGACTGGAGATCTGGCCCGATGGTGCGGAGGTGAAAAAGGCCATCACAACCTTCGAGCCGGCCAGCCTCTGTCGTAGCCGTGTTCGCGACGGTGCTGCCGAAGCCGCCACCGACTTCCGGCAGGATGGTGACGGGCTGACACGGATATTGATCGTCGACAAGGGATTGACCGATCTGGGGCGCGGCGCGCTCGTTCAGTGTCTCCTGGACATCGAAACGTATCGCACCCTTGCCATGCTGGCACTTCCGCTCGCTCAGGCCCTATCGCCAGAGATACGGAGAATCGAGGAAGGCCTGAGATCGGTCACTCAGAGGATGCGGGACCAGGCCTGGAAGGAGGCAGACGATACGCTTGGCGAGATTACCCGTCTTTCCGCAGAGCTGGAGGCGAATGCCGCGCAATCCCTCTATCGGTTTGGCGCGAGCAAGGCGTACGATTCCATTGTCGGAGAGCGTATTGCCTCACTGAACGAGGAACCCATCGGAGGCGAAACGCTTGGCACCTTCCTGGAGCGACGGCTCGCACCTGCCATGCGAACCTGCAAATCTGTCGAAGAGCGACAGCAGTATCTGTCGCTGAAGCTGTCGAGAACTACCGAGCTCTTGAGAAGCTGGGTCGATGTCGGGCTCGCCAGGCAGAATACCGCGCTTCTGGCCTCGATGGACAAGCGTGCCAAGCTCCAGCTTCGTCTGCAGCAGACCGTCGAAAGCCTCTCGGTGGCTGCCATCTCCTATTACATCATCGGACTGGCAAGCTATCTGGCGAAGGGGTTGGATCATTCGTTTTCCCAGCCCGTGTCCACGGTCGGTATCGCCGCAGCAGTGCCTTTCGTGGTGATCCTCGTCTGGTTTTTTGTCAGGAAAGTACGGCTCCATCACAGCGACGATTAAGCTGCTGCGCCTACCCTGCCGCGCCTGATGACGGACCGCGGGGCTGTTCCTCCATGGGATGATAGCTTGCCGCCAACGATCGCTGGTCGCTGGACTGCGGCGCCACTCCGGCATCGAACCGCTCCGGCCACATCAAGGCGGGGCATCGCATGGGACGCAGCCACCTCGCCGGTGAGCATGGCGATGCCATCAACGCCGTCCTGGCTACCGCCGGCGACAACGTCTCTCCCCTCATCAACCGGTTCTCAGGCAGCTTTTGTCGCTGCTGCTCATCGGGCTGCACAGCGCAGCGAAAGCCCGTGCCGTCTAGCCTCTGTCATTGTTCACGGTCGACGCGCTACTCCGTACAAAAGATCACGGCGCCTTTTGGGCGCCGTGAAGAGTTCCTTATATTTGAAGCCCGTATTGGGTGGCTCCGACAGATGTTAGCTCGCGTGATAAGCCGCGATAATGGCGGCCACCTGATCGGTGTTCATCGCGGCTATCTGGCTCGACGTGACCGCTTGCACTTGATCACTCGAGAAGCTGCCTATGTCTGCCGTGGAGAGACCGGTGACAGCCGTCGTGCTGATAGCCGCAACATCCGCGGTGGAGAATGCGGCAATATCAGCCGTCGACAAGGCGCCGATCTGACTTGAGTTTAGAGCCGCGGTCTGAGCCGTGGTCAAAGCGCCAGCCTGGGCAGAACTCAGAGCACCGACCTGAGCGGTCGAAAGGCCGGTCACAGCCTTCGAAGTCAGCGCTCCGATCTGCGTGGTCGAGAGGCCGGCGACATTGTCAGTTGTCAGAGCACCAAGCTGCGCTGCACTGAGCGTACCGACCTGGGAGGTGCTCAGCGCACCGACCTGGGTCGAGGTGAGCGCGTGGATCTGCGAGGTCTTCAAGGTCCCCACTTGTGCGGTCGTCAAGGCGGCGGCCTGGTCGGAAGACAAGGCTGCCACGTTGGCTTCCGACAACCCGGCAAGAGCGGCCGTATTGATGGCGACGATATCGGCGGT
>NZ_JAUQTZ010000062.1:0-34230 GCF_059803845.1 Rhizobium sp. UFLA01-1127
GGCCCTTAACAGCCAGTTCGCGTCCAATGGCGCCGAGGCTGGTATCGTCCAGGGCGGCACCGCCAACCAGGCAGCCAACATCCAGAACAATGCGATGGACAGCTCGAAGGCAACGATCGTGCAGGGTTCCGGCGGGCTCAACACGGCTGTCAACCTGCAGGACAACGTTTCCGGCGCTGATGCTTCCATCGCCCAGCAGGGATTGGGTAACCAGGCCGGCAACGTTCAGCAGGCGCAGAGCTCCAATGTCACGGCCGGCATCATCCAGCAGGGCAACGGTAACCGCGCCGTCAACAATCAAGGCCAGACGCAGACGGCCAGCTATCTCTTGAGCAAGAGCGGCCAGACGCAGCCCGCTCTGGTTTCCAGCAGACAAAATACGCAGATCGACAAATCGACCATTCATGGGCAAGGGAACGGCGTGGGTGATACCACGACGACAACGACGACGACGGACACGACGACGACCGCCGCCTATCAATGGGGGCCGATCACGGCCACCGGCACCGGCTCTGCGCCGGCCAGCAATTCGGTCGCTACCGTTGCCCAATTCGGCAACAACAATACCGCCGTCAACTCGCAGGTCGGTAAAGTTGTAGTTCCCGGCGACAATGTGATCTTGTCGGGCGACGTATCGAAGGTGACGACGACCGCGGTCAAGACGACGACGAGCGTTCAAAACGGCAATAAGCCGCCGCAGACCACCACGACGCAATCGAGCAGCTCGACGACAGCGGCTGCTTCGATCGATGACGTCAGGTCGAACCTTCCGGCCCTCGCGCCGGCGCAAAGCCTGGCGACCACAGCTTCGTCTGCCGCAATCGTCCAGAATGGCGACGACAATGCCGCGTTCAACTTCCAGACCGTGACGGCCGACGCCTTGGCTGCGACCGCGCAGCTCGGCAACAAGAACGTGGCTCTTACGAGCCAGACCGCATCTGTCGGCGTCTCGGCCGTGACCATCCAGAATGGCGGCGATCAGGCCGTTACGGTCCAGGATCATGCCTATCTGTCCGCAGCCGGCACGATCCAGACGGGCCATGACAATTTTGCCGCCACCACCCAGGTCGCAAGTCTTGGCAATGCTGCTCTGACAATCCAGAGCGGAGACAATAACGCGGCCTTCACCGACCAGTCGAACAGCTTCGGCAGCCAATCGTTGATCCTGCAGTCCGGCAACTATTCGCTGGCGCTGGTCGATCAATCCGGCGGCCTCGGCAACAAATCGCTCGTCGCCCAGGCAGGCGACTACTCCAATGCCTGGATCAGTCAGCCCGGCAGCGGCAACAACTCCGCTGTGCTGCAATATGGCATCGGTGCTGGCAACGCCGAAAACTCGGCGGTCGTCAGCCAGTCCGGCAACGGCAATAGCTCGACTGTCGTCCAGGTCGGCCGCGGTAACGTAGCCTTCGTGTCGCAGAAGTAACAGCAACCGGACGGGACGCTCTTGCGGCGCCCCGTCCTTCCGGAGAGACGAGATGTTCGGCTTCAGACGGGTCATATTGATATCGACCGCCCTTGCCGCGCCTCTTGCCGCCACACATTCAGGTGCAGCTTCGATGATCGGTCAGACCATATCGGGCGTTTCGGAAGATCCGCGCATTCACCAATGCGGTATCCGCATTGACGGTGATCGCGTCGCTGAACTCGTGCCGCTCATCGAAGCTGCAGCGGATTTCAATGGCAGCTTCGATCTCAGCATTACCAAGAGGTCCGAGGCCGGATCGAGCCAGTCGCGGCAGAGCAACCGCATAACAGCCGGCATGATCGGCGCGTCGCGTGTTCGCCTGAACCTTCCGGCCCGGATCGAAATCCTGATGAACGTCATGGATGAAGCGGGAAAAGCGGTCTGCCGCGTTCGCGATAGCGTCGATCTGCCCGCACCCACGACGAACCTTTGAACACGGATAGAATCAGAAAGCAGGTGGAAACCCATGGAACGGTCAACGAGCGTCATTACCAAGATGGCCACTGCCGCGGCTATCGCCGCCACCCTTGCCGTCGCATCGATCGCAAGGGCAGAAAATCTCCTTGTCCCGCAGGAGCAACAGAGCCCTGCACTTCTGGATTCCCAAAGGGCGGGTGCAGTCCTCAACGAACTGATGGCACCGATCCAGCCCTTCGTTGCCGGCAACAGCGGCTCGACGACCTCCGTCCAGCAGATCGGACTCAACAATTACGCAACCTCTGGCATCGACGGCCGCGGCAGCCTTGCCGTGATCGAGCAGTCCGGTGTGAACAATCGTGCCGTTCAGGCCGTCGCAGGCAATAATTCGGCTGCCCTGCTTGTCCAGGGCGGCAACGACAACTCGGTGGTGCAGGCGATCAACGGCGACAGGGACTTCCAGCTGGTCGGCGTTTCCGGCAGCAACAATCAGGTCGCTTACGTTCAGAACGGCAACGATCTTGCCGGCGCATTGAACATCGGCGGCTCCAACAACACGGTTGTTGCAATCCAGACGCCTGGAAGCGGCCGTTACCTGATGCCTGTCGGTATCAGTGGCCTTTCGAATGCGACCATCGTTATCGGTCCCGGGAAAATGTATGTATTTCCCAAATCAAATAAGTAAATATTATCTAGCGATAGAAGGAGATATCTATGCGTATGCTTATCAATACTGTTGCGCTGACCGCCATGATCGCGGCGGTGGCCGGCGCTGCTTGTGCATCGCAGCTCGTCTACAAGCCGGTCAATCCTGCCTTTGGCGGCGATCCGCAGAACGGAAACTGGCTGCTGTCGCAGGCAAGCGCGCAGGGCAAGGCTGCCCAGAGCTCGAGCAGCCCGAGCTTCTCCATCGACTTCCCCAGCTTCGGCAGCACGTCGCCAACGTCCTCGACGCCGACGACGACCCTGCCGAACGTTAATACCAACACCAACACGACGCCCACCAACTGAGCTGTCCAAGGTTTAACCGACGCTTAAAGGGAGCCGCTGTCAGGCAGCGCTCCCTTTCGGCGTTGTCTGACAAAGCAATCAGCGTTGGCGGATGATCGCAACGTTGTTGTTGCCGCGTTGCGAGATGAAGGCTTGATGGTTGTTACCGACCTGCGTGATCGAAGCGGTGTTCATACTGCCGCCTTGCTGAATAAGGCCTGCGTTGCCGGAACCGGTCTGATCGATCGACGCGACGTTCAACTGGCCGATCTGCAGCGTATCCGCCAGATTCCCGGCTGTTGGGCGCATATCGGCTGTCGGCATGGCTGATACGAGATCGAGCACCGGCTTCATGATCGAGGCGGTGTCCAGCATCGAAACGCCGGCACTGCTCGCCTGTTTCACGAATGCCGGGGACGACATATAGGTGTCCGCAGCAAAGCTTTCCTGAGCGAAGAGACTGCCAATAAGCATGGCGGAAATTGCAACTATATTCTTCATTATTATCTCCCTGTGTTTATACTCACAGGTATACGTGCGATTCATTAAAATACTGGTCGCTGTATTTGGTTAAGAAGGTCTATCGCCTCTGAGCCGCGGTTCGAACCCCCATCCGCCAATGTTACCGGACGCGCAGTGGCGCCGGATGAATGCGCAGGGCATCCCGGGATCGAGTGCGCGGCAGACCGCGGCTTTTGCCCGCTTTCGATGGGGCAGGCGGAGTTTGCTCTATCGATCGGTTTCGTGTATGGGCTCTTGATTATAATGGCTGAAATTAATCGCAGGCTGTGGCCACGAGTTTTAAGATCAGAGAAGATAAGCCTCTCGTCCGAATAGATCGTCCATCACAGCGATTTCGTAACCTAATGAATAAACGAGCACATGGCTAAGCAAACAAAGCCCTTCATCTTGGAAATCAAAACCTCCCGCCGAACGAAAGCAAAACCAGCCGGACAGGCGAAATCGATCTGGGGCGAACTTGCCTCGGACCTCAGGCAAAATCTGACAAAAGAGCAGGAGGTGCCGGAAGGTTCGCCTGTTCTCGAAAGCTGTCCGGACCAATCCGATCCTGTCCCTGCTGTCGCCACGGATTCCGGCCAGGAGGCGGCATTGCCGCCAGGCTCGCAGTTTTTGGAAAAATGGATCGCGAAAAAGGCGAAAAGGCCTAAGACCGGTTCACAGGATGTCATAGCGACATTCCTTGCGCGAATTGAACAGCAGAAGCAGCTTCTTGCCGAATATCAATCGGATACTGCCGGCTTTGCGCGCTGGCGCTCGGCCTGGTTTCGAAAGGTGGATGGCGGCTTCGGCGTGAGCATCAGCCATGATTCCGTCGATGCCGGCGGCGGTCTGCGATACGTTGTCGTCGACACCGTTCACGATGTGTCTGCGTTTCTCGACGACCTCGGCCACCACGCGCAAACCGATACAGGTTTTCAGCGCGCATTGAGCGAGAATCGTACGCAACGTGCCGGACGTCGGTCCGGTACACGCGCCATGTGAAGCTTCCATTCCATGTGGGTTGAGGCCAAATGCCTGGCCTCAACCGTCCGTTCGGCCGATTGCGCCATTTCGTGGCGCCAAATCCGGCGGAGCCGCCGGCCCGGTCATTCGGGTGCAACGATCAGCGTGTCCTCGATCTGGACCGCTTCTTCGGGAAGGGCGCGCTGCCGCGCCAGCCGCAGAAGCGTCGCCATCAGCAGGATGGCCATCAGCCCGAGTTCAACCGCGATGGCGGTGACGCCCGCTGCCAGGTAGACACTCGAATATTGCAGGACCTGCGCAAATACGGCCCCCAGGATCGCGGGTCCGAGGCCAAGCGAAACCTGCTGCATGGTCGCAAGCATGGCGCTGCCCGCGCCGGCATGTTCATGCGGCACGTCCGTTAGCCCAAGCCGGTAGAAACTGTTGACGATCAAGGCCTGACCGAAGCCGATCAGCACGGTGGACGGGATGAGGTTGATGACGCCCGGTTGCGGCCAGACCGTTTCGAGCGTCACGATGAGCAGAGCGAGCCCGGCCATCTGGATCACGCAGCCCATCGCCAGCATGAGCTCCCGGCGCATGTTCGCAAGCCGACGCGTAACGAAGGCGGCCGAGAAAAAATAAGAGCCGCCGAGCGCGATCAAGGCATTGCCTGATTGCAGCGGTGTCAGCCCGGCACCCGCCTGCAGCGTCAGGGCGAAGACGAACATGAAGCCGCTCCAGCAGGTGAAGAAGATGACGGCGATCAGCCCTCCGAACCGCATGCTGGAGATGCGCGTGAGCGACGGAGGCAGGATCGGGAAGGCGCCGCGCGCCTCCTTGGCTCGTTCAATGCGCCAGAGGAGTGCGGCCAGCGGCAGGATCGGCACGAAGCCCAGCAGGCAGAGCCAATTCCAGTGAAGCGACGGGCCGAGCGCGGTCGGAAGCAGGACCGAGAGCGTCAGCAATGCCAGCGTGATCATGCCGGACCAATCCACCGGAACCCTGCCTTGGCCGCGCGTCTCGGGGACATGGCGCCACGTGCTGAGCAGAACCAGGATGCAGATCGGCAAATTGATGAGAAAGATGCTGCGCCAGCCGGAACCGGCGATGTCAGCCGAGATCAGGAATCCGCCGAGAACCTGGCCGACGATGAAGGCGATGCCGCCGATCGCGCTGTAAAGCGAAACCGCGCGGGCGTGATCGCGTCCGGTCAGGCTGACATGGATCGTCGCCAGCACTTGAGGCACCATGAGTGCGGCCGCAATCCCCTGCAGCGCGCGGGCAATGATGAGAAAGGCGACTGATGTCGCCACCCCGCAAAGCAGCGAGGCAAGGCAGAACATCAGGACGGCAAGGCCGAACATGCGCCTGCGGCCGAAATTGTCGCCAAGGCGGCCGCCCATCGCCAGGCAGACGGCAAAGGCGACGCCATAGGCGGCCACGAAGAGTTCGAGCTCGGTCTCGCCGGCGTGCAGCGAGGCGGAGATGGCGGCAAGGCCGACATTGATGATGGAAAAATCGAGCTGCAGCAGCAATTGCCCGGCAAGCAGGATCATCAGGCCGAATTGGCCAAGCCGGATTGGTGCGGATGACATGGGGACCTCAAAGGATTTCCAGAACTGAGTCCACAGCGTTCTACACCTATGCTAAACTGGTACAAGATACCTGTTTAGACTGGTATAAAAAGTGTCAGGCTGGAGAGTGGAAATGCACGGTACGCTCGATATCGCCCCCAATCAGGCGCTCTCGCGGGCGCAGGAACTGGGTGAAATGCTGAGAAGGCGGCGGGAAAGCCTCGATCCGCAACGACTGGGCCTTGGCCGCGCGGGGCGGATTCGTACACCCGGATTGAGGCGGGAGGAAGTGGCGTCGCGTGCCGATATCGGCATCACCTGGTATACGAAGCTCGAGCAGGGCCGACCGATCCGGGTTTCCCCGCGCGTCCTTCTCTCCGTTGCGCATGCCCTGGAGTTCAACGAAGTCGAGACGGAGCACCTGTTCAGATTGGCCAATCTGCCGGTGCCGCCCCGGTTGGAAAATCCAAGGGTCTGTGAGCCGCTCACCATGGCCAGCCAATCCATTCTCGATCAGCTTTGCCCTTACCCGGCCCTGATCCAGACGAAGCGTTACAATATACGCGGCTTCAACGAGGCCTATCGCCGTCTTGTCGGGGTCGATCTCGATGCGATCCCGCTTGAAGACCGGAACTGCATCTACCTGTCTCTCGTCAATCCCGCTTGGCGCGCCAGCCAGGTCAATCCCGATGAGGTACTGGCCAGCATGGCAGCGCTCTTCCGCGCCTCCATGGCCGAGCACCTCGACGATCCGGCCTGGGAGCGGCAGCTGGAGCGCTATATGAGCGTCTCCGATCAATTCCGTATCGTCTGGGACCGCTATCAGCTCAAAGGCATCGAGAATGTCGTAAAGCGGTTCCGCCTGGCCGACGGCACGATCCTTGCCTTGCAATCCAACAATTGGTGGGCAAGTCCCAGCAACGACGACCGCATGATCGTCTATACGCCGATCGACGAGGCCGGGGCCGAGAGGCTGAAAGCCATGATGAAGCGCAAGCGGACCTGCTGACTCGTAAGGCGAGGGATATGCGTAACAAATAATTCGATGTCGAGGCTGCGTCGCCGACATCAGGCTTTACAAGGCGGCTTTCACTTTCAGGGCAACGTCCGTGCTCACCCATGTCGTCCAGATGTCCTCATGGGTCTTCAGGAAATGTCTGGCCGTATCTTCGTTGGTGCCCTGATTGTCACTCTGCCAGGCGAGAACGTTGTTCACCACATCGTTCGTCCATTTCCGCTTTTTCATCGTGGTCGGGATGCGTACGGATTACTGCCACATGCATCTCCGGGGCATGTGCTGGCGGCATGAAGTTTCGTGCTCTCCCACAGGAAATGAGACGGCACTCCCGCGCGTCGTCAGACTTCCATCACGTCTTCGAATGCTTCGGGGAAATTTTCGCGCGCCAGTTTTTCGTTGATGACGAGCATGGCTTCATAGGAAGCCGGATCGAAATCCTTGTCCGCCGGCATGACTTCGCGTTCGAAGAGCAGATTGATGCGAGCGGCGTCCAGATTGCCGCGTTCGAAAGGTTCCGCCCCGAAATGATGCCAGAGCGCGTGCAGGAATGCGGCATCGATCCGGTGTTCCTGCGATCCCGGCCGCGCACGGCGAGGCAACTTCTTGATCGGTGTCACGCCCTTCGGGTTTGCGCGGCGAATGGTAAACTGGACGCCTGTTCCGGGCATGCCGGATGGAAAGCCGCGGTGTTTCGTCATGTCGGGAAGCTTACCCACGGCTGTTGCTCCTGTCTTGCCATAGAATAGGGCCGATGCTTCTTCGGAGTTCTGGGCAACTCGACGGAGAAGGCGACGGACGTGCACTCTTTCGTGATTTCCGGCGCTCAGTCAATCCCGAGACGTATCTCCCGCCTTGCCCGCGAGGTTTCCGTGGTCCCGAGTTCGCATCTGCGACCTCATCCGGAGCTGCACTCGGATCTTCGATTATTTCCTCGGAGCCTATCAGGAGGCGTTTCATCTGCTTCCCGCAGATAGATCTGCATCGCTCGGACCAGGCGTGCCGTTCTGTACGACATGGATTTGCCCGACCGGGCTTCGGTTTATGAATGCATCACACGAGGCGATGATTTGATTTTTTCAGCACTGTTCGCGGCAATATTGATGATTGCCAGAAGAACGGATTCTTGATCCCAGCCGGCCTTCCATGCCGCGTTGAACAAGCCTTCGACAGAAGGCTCAAGTGCGAATATGCACGCCTCCATGTATCGCGTTCTCGATGTTTCGCTTGCTGGCGGTGTATTTGTGGCTGCCTTCAATTCTCAACTCCATCGACTGTCTGTTCCGAACTGGAACATGTTTTGATCGATGCGTATTTTCATACTTTCCATATCTGCAGTCACTTTCTTGATAAGCGGAATGCAGCCATAGCTCATCTTGCTGCTGATTTTGTTGTGACCATCCGAGAGCAGGCTGTTGTTTTTTGTCCATTTATCATCGCCGCTGGCGGTCGGGGGGCGTTCGTCTTGTCGTTGGAGCAAGCGCAGGGTCGATCCTGGTAATATCAGCAGCGGAGTGAATGCTCATGCGAACTTCCTTCACAAAACATCTGTCGTCCCCGGTGCGGTTGTCTCCCGCAAATCATCGCGCACTACAATATCGTCACAATCTCACCTTTCCACAGCCATAGGACCTATGCCTTTCATGTTCAGACCATAGTCTGAATCACCGTCTGAGACGGCTCTCTGGCCTCCATTATTCGAACGAAAAATCAGCCCCGCGTCGTCATGGCGCCACCTTGATTTAGGGGGAATCGCCAGGCGCGACGCATCTGTCCCAGGCTCCGCCGGCCAGCATTGGCTCGGTCGGCAATCCTTGGCTCCGCTCACGGAGTGGACGGGCTGCGGTTGCGCCGATCCCAGACCCGATCATTAAAATTCAGCCGACTATTTATACCATTGGGCAAGCCGCATGCTGCTACCGGGATTACGTTGGATCAACAACGAGAAATCCTAAATGCGACAAACACATGATGTGGTTGGCGGCGCGCGCAGGGCAATGAGTGGCCTGGCTGACAATCTTATGGTTCTGATCACAGCGGGCTATCCGCCGGCGGTCATTGTCACGACGCTCATGGGGGAGGCGGCTCTGGCTTTCCCGGGCCTGCGCGATCCAGATCTCATGAAGGTGATCGATCATCTTTTGCGGGCGGAGGAATACAGGTTTGCGCCTTCCTCCAAGGTCATCCGATTTCCAAAACCTCATGCCATCAGAGAAGCAGCTGGGCAGATGCAATGATCGGTCGGATTTCTCGCAATGTCGGCGTCGAAGACTATCAGCGCATGAATCCGGCTCTTGATTATTTGCCGTGAAACAGCGAGAGAAAATTGTGAAGACACGATTCCTATAACCTTTTCGGATGCCCCATGTTCAAGAACCTTGCCGTAACGGCGATTGCAGTAGTGACGCTCATGTCAGCAACACCATCGTTCTCACAAAGTATCGAGATCGGTCCTGGCGGTGTGCGCGTCAATCCCGGCATGGAGCCGCCGCCCGTCGACATGGGTATCAGCGAACGTCAGGCCATCCGTATTGCGCGGGGTGAAGGGGTGCGCGAGGTAGATGATGTCGCGCGCAGGCGAAATGTCTTCATCGTGCGGGGTTCGGACAGCGACGGCGACGATATAAAGGTTGTCATCGACCGGCGTACGGGTGAAGTTCTTTCGGTTGAGTAAGTGCCCTTTCGCTTACCATTCGATGAGCATAGATCAGTAGAGCATGCCGAAAAGCGTCAAGGGATTTCGGACGACATCATGCTCTACTTCTCCTATTCCAGAGCGGATTCAGATTTTAGGTCGAATGGATCCAAAATCATCCGGCTCTGGCGTGACGCTCCATCGCTCGCTGCGTTTTTTACGGAATGAGGCAGCCGCTGCGGCGTGAGCTCGCACGGTCCAGTCAGGCTCCCGTCTGAAACCCATCCTTGATGAGATGACGGTACCAGTATTCTGTTTGAAAGCCATCCCGACGACAGGCCGGCTATTGAGATCGCAACTTGGCCACGCCATGATCGCTCAACGATCCGCGCAGCAATGCCGGTTTTCAATTTTCGGAGTTGCATGATGCCTGAAGAGATTGAGGTCGATACCGATAAATTGCGGGAGGCGATCGATGAGGAGATCGAGAAAAAGTCCGCCTCGCTGCTACGCTCGATCGCTTTGACGACGGCGTTCTTTGCCGCTCTTGCGGCGCTCGGCTCGCTTCTGGCAGGTGGAACTATCAACGAGGCGTTGGCTCTCAAGACCGAGGCCACGCAAAAGCAAGCCCAGGCCTCCGATCAGTGGGCCTATTATCAGGCAAAAGGCATCAAGGCCGCGATCCTCGAGGCGCAGAAGGGGCTTCTGGTTGCTGACGGCAAGCCGGCATCGCCTGATCTTGATAAGACACTCCAAAGATACGCGGACGAGCAAAAAGCTGCCAGCGTTCAAGCGCAGGAGCTCGAAAAGGCGAGAGATCGGAAGGATGACGAAGCCAATGAGCTTATTCATCACCACCACTTGTATGCATATGCGGTCGCCATGTTGCAGGTATCGATTGCTTTAGGGGCGGTGGCGGCACTCACCCGGAAGCGCTTTGTGTGGTGGGGCTCTTCGGCTCTGGGCCTGATGGGAGGAGCGCTCTGCCTGTGGACCTGGGCAGCCGGCTGAACCAGGCTGCGGCGCATTTGTAGAACGAGCAAGAGGCAAAAGAGCATGCAGCTATTCGCCCTTTGCAAGGGAGGCAGGCGAATCTGGGCGTTCATTAGGTGCTTCTGATCGACTAGATAAGCGTCCTTCAACGTCAAAGGAACAAGATGTCTGAACGTCCACGCGCGCTAGAGTCGACACGGCATTGCATAGCGGACCGAAAGCCTAAAGGCACCATCGTTTACGTGGCGGTCGCCGTCGTTGCGGTCATCATCGGGTTGACTTCCGGGCGGCACGAGAACTCCGCGCCGCCAGAGCCGCAAATTGCGAAGTTGGTTCGCTAGCAGGCCGTTGAAGACGCCCGCTTGCGAGCGACGAAGCCCGCTTCATCTTTATGGAGGCAGATTTGCCCGATGGCGGATCTCGAACGGTTTATCTGCCTCAGGCTTTGGTAAATGCCAGGACTAAACGCCTGGCTCCGCACGTGTCAAAGCTTGGTGCTCTCCTGCCGATCGACGCTCGACTTCCGGGTGTGAGTCCAACCTGCAACAGCCCTCGGACAATCGACCGGCTGGCCAATTTGGCACTGGACCTTTTTCGCCCACTCAGGCTATTCGCTGAGTAGCGGAATGATTTGAACGCGCATGATGGCCGCTTCATCTCCGCAAAAGGATAGGTCATGACGGCGCAGATTGTCGCGGCTTGGGCGGCACAGAACGGATTTAATTTACTCGATTCTTGGAAGTATCGTCGCAGTGACGATGTGCGTACAATTACGATCGAAATAAAAAAGCGTTCGGTAGTGCTGATCGATGAGAGGGCCGGTTTGCGCCCACGGATCGTTTCCACATTGTTCAAAGATTTGTTTTTCGGCAGCCCAACTGGCAAGCTCGAGCGGTTCTTGCTGGATTGTTGAAGGGCAGACGGCAAGCGTTCCGATTTTCAAATCATACGCTCTGCCATGCCGGATCCGCCATCTTGGGAGCCTGCTGTATGAATGGCTCCGTCGCGGGTGAGCGCAAAAGCGGTGTGCTTGATCCGAGAGCACCATCATGCCGGACGAGATTTGCCATTTCCCGCCGCCACATGCCGGCCGCTTCTCACCTGAACTTGCAATAATCTATCGGGAAGCGGAACCAAGCACGGCCGAGACGGGTTTCTTTCGATCCTGGAGAAAACCTATGGCGCCGCGCTCTTTCTGGAAAGGCTATCTCAAACTCTCGCTGGTGACCTGCCCTGTCGCCATGGCGCCGGCGACCAGCGACAATGAGAAGGTTCGCTTTCATACTCTCAACAGAAATACGGGCAACCGCATCGTCAGCCGGTATGTGGATTCCGTCACCGGCAAGGCGGTCGATGAAGATGACGAGGTCAAGGGATATGAGCGTGGCGAAGGTGACTACGTCATGCTTGAGGATGAAGAGCTCGACGCGGTCGCCCTGGAAAGCACCCGAACGATCGAAATCGAGATGTTCGTGCCCCGCGATAGCCTGGAATGGGTCTGGTTCGATGCGCCGCACTACCTGACGCCGAACGATACCGTTGGCGAAGAGGCTTACTGCGTCATCCGCGACGCAATGGCGGCGAGCGGCATGGTCGGCATTTCCCGCCTCGTCATGTATCGCCGTGAACGTGCCGTCATGCTGGAGCCGCGAGACAGAGGGATCGTCCTTTGGACCCTGCGATTTGGCGACGAGGTCCGCGATGAAAAGGATTATTTCGAAGATATCGAAACAAAACCCGTCGACGCCAAGCTGATGAAGCTTGTCCGGGAGCTGATAGAAGAGCGTACAAAGCCATGGGACCCCGACATGGTCTCCGATCCCGTCCAGGACAAGCTTCTCGATATCATCGCTTCCAGGAAAAAAGGCCGCAAGCCTCCCGCCAGGGCAAAGGTGGAGGAAACGTCCGCTCCGGGCAATGTCATCAATATCATGGACGCGCTTCGAAAGAGCCTTTCGCGGGAAAAGGGTGTCCGGAAGCGGTAGTCCGCGTGGTGGGGCTTTTGCTCCGGGAATTGCGCTCTGTGACGGACGCCTGTCACGAGCCGGGTTTCCGTTTGGGATCAGTCTGGCGCAGCGGTACGGCCGCACGCCGGAAGTCGGCCCAGGGGTCCGATCGGAATGCCGCAAGCCGCGACGATACGTTGAGCACGGTGAAATAGTCCGGGCCGATGGCGGAGTTCAATTCTTCCCACGACAGAGGCATGGAGACGGCGGCTCCCGGACGAGCGCGGGTCGAATAGGGCGCGACCGCGGTCGAGCCTCGCTGATTTCGAAGATAATCGACAAGGATCTTGCCGCGGCGTTTCGATTTGGTGATGGTCGAGACGTAACGATCGGGGCTGTCTGCCGCCATCGCATCGGCGATGCCCTTCGTGAAGGCCTTGACGGCAGGCCATTCGGCCTTGGCAACGAGCGGGCAAACGATGTGCAGTCCCTTGCCGCCGGATGTCTTGACGAAGGGAACGAGACCCGCCCGTTTCAGCCGTTCGCCCGTCTCTTCCGCAGCCGCGACGACCTCGGTCCATGCGACGTTCGGACCGGGATCGAGATCCATGATGATCGTGTCAGGCTTTTCCCAATTGCCGACCATGGATCCCCAGGGGTGGATCTCGAGGACGGCCGCCTGCACGAGGCCGATCAGGCCGTTCAGATCATTAATGCTCACATAGGGCTCTTCGTCTCGCGGGTCCTTTGCCAATGCGATGTTCCGGTTCATGCCTTTCCAGGCGTGCTTCTGGAAGAAATGCTGGCCGCCGATCCCGTTCGGGCAGCGCACGAGCGCGAGCGGCCGGCCGACGACAAAAGGTCCCATGTAGCGCCAGACCTCGGTGTAGTAATCCGCAAGTCCCGTCTTGGTCACGCCCTCGTCCGGCCAGTAGAGGCGATCGCCGTGGGTCAGGGATACGCTGCTTCGTGCGGGTTTCCCGGCTGATGCTTTGCCGGCGGATTTCGGTGTTTCCCGAACGATATCGAGTGGGTTCTTGTCTTCTCTCAGGCCGCGGAAGGAGGCATGGCGCAGATGGCCGTCTGCAGTCCAGGCGCGGAATTCGACTTCTGCGACCAGGTCGGGCCGTGTGAAGCGGACGCCGCGATGTTCTTCCGCCGTCAGCTTGGATGCGAAAGGACTTTCCTCCGCTTTCAGGCGGCTGAGCCTTTTGAACAGCTGTTCGGCGACCGTGTGCGTATATCCCGTTCCGACACGGCCGACGTGCTCCAGCTTGCCATGCTCGTAGACGCCGAGAACCAGGGAGCCGATCGCGTTTCGCGATGTCGTCGACGGCACCCAGCCGCCTATGACGAATTCCTGCCGTGACGAACATTTCGATTTGACCCATGTCTTGCTGCGGCCGGAGCGATAGGGATCGTCGGCGACCTTGGAGACGATCCCTTCCAGACTCAACCGGCAGGCATGGCTCAGCAGCAGATCGCCGTTTTCATCAAAATGACTGCTGAAGCGGAGTATCCCGGTTTCCGAGGGAATGATCTTCCGCAGCAATTCCTTGCGGCTGATCAAAGGACAGGCGGTAAGATCGTAGCCGTCGAGGTGGATGAGATCGAACGCGTAGAAGACGAAGCGGTCGCTGCGTCCTTCGCTGAGGTCGGCCTGCAGGGCGGAAAAGTCGGAGGCGCCGGCGGCGGGCTCGACTACCAGTTCGCCATCGATGATGGCCGTGCCGACCGGGAGAGCCTTGAAGGCGCCGACGATCCCCTTGCCGAACTTCTGGGTCCAGTCGAGGCCGCTGCGCGTCAGCAGCTTGCTGCGGCCTGCCTCGATGCGAACCTCGAGCCGGTAGCCGTCGAATTTGATTTCGTGGAGCCAGCGCTTGCCTTTGGGTGGCTTGGAGACCAGTGTCGCCAGGGCAGGCTCGACAAAGACCGGCAGGGCGGCTTTCCTTGCTCCCTTCAAGGAAGAGGGATCGACAGGCTCTCTATCGGTCTCCGGTGCGGTCTTGTCCGATGTCGTCCCAAGAGAGCCGTTCCCCGTTCTCGTCGGTCCGCGATCGATCTTACCCGTCTTCGAGGACCAGCCCGGCTTCTCGCCCTCGACTTCGTCGATGATCCGTCCGGTCTTGGCCGATTCCGGTCGTTCTTCCAGGATATCGGGCGCTCCTTCCGGGCGGGCCGCGTCATCGTCTCCCTTGATCAGCAGCCAGTTTTCGCGCTTTTCGCGCGGCTTTCCCGCCATGCGGATCAGGTGCCAGCGCCCGCCCAGCTTTTTACCGTGAAGCTCGAATTCGAGATGTCCCTTGGTCAATCCCCTGTGCGGATCACCAATTGCCGTCCATGAGCCTCTGTCCCAGACGATGACGGTTCCGCCGCCATACTCGCCCTTTGGTATCGTACCTTCGAAATCGCCATAGTCCAGGGGATGATCCTCGGTTTGGACCGCCAGCCGCTTTTCGCCGGCGACCAGGCTCGGCCCCTTGGTCACCGCCCAGCTTTTCAGCACGCCATCCAGCTCGAGGCGGAAATCATAGTGGAGCCGGCGCGCGTCATGCTTCTGGATGACGAAACTGTTGCCGATCGACGCGGCTTTTCTTCTGCTTGTGCGACCTTTTGGTTCCGATGTCTTGGTGAAATCGCGTTTGCGGTTGTAGGTCTCCAATGCCATGGTCAGCTCGCCTTGCGTTGCGAGCGCGAAGGGGATGCGGCGCGTGATTTCGTAGCTTTCCTGGACTTCGCGCGTGTCTTGCTCTGGCCGTCCAGCCCGGCGCTCTGGCGCAGGGCTTTCATGAGATCGGTAACCTCGGCAACCTTCGCGGGCTTGCGCTGCGGGATTGCCCTGCCTTCGATCTTGGCTTTGACGAGATCGGCAAGGGCCGCCTCATAGCGATCGTCGAATTCGCTGGCGTCGAACCTGCCTTTCTTGGTGGCAATGATGTGCCTGGCGAGATCGAGCATTTCGCCCTTGATCTTTATGTCCGGCACGTCTTCGAAGGCTTCTTTTGCCGAGCGAACCTCATAGTCGAAGTTCAATGTGGTGGCGATCAATCCTTTGCCATGGGCACGGATCATCATCGTTCGCAGACGGCGAAACAGAACGGTCCGGGCGATGGCGGCAACTTTCCCGGCGCGCATGCCCTCGCGGATCAGCGCGAATGCATCTCCTGCCGCCGGCGCGGAAGGAGCCAGATAATAGGGGCGATCGAAATAGACGTCATCGATATCGGAACACGCCAGGAAAGCCTGGACGTGCAGGACCTTGTCGCTTTCCGGTACCGCTGCGGCGACTTCTTCCGGCTCGAGGACGATATAGTCGTCCTTGTTGAGCTCATATCCCTTGACCTGATCCTCGCGTGACACTGGTTTTTCCGTTTCGCTGTCGATGAATTCGCGTCTGACCCGGTTGCCGGTTTCCCGGTTCAGCGTGTGAAAGGAAATTCGTTCCGAGGTAGAAACGGCCGCATACAGCGCCACTGCGCAGCTGACCTCTCCAAATTTCAGATATCCCTTCCATTGCGCACGCGGACTCATGTGCAGGCTCCCTATGGATGATCAGAGTCAAACGAGGTTTGATCCCCATTGTTCCGGTTTCGAGCATCCTCCGTGCGGGGATGTCTCGTCGCCAGTGAACCGAAAACGGCTGCCGCTTAACGTTTTGCTCTCGGTGGCTGGCATGAAGTCGAAGCAAGCCTAAATAGTAGGTATCCGGGCAAAAGCTTGGTTTCTTGTGGCCTATCCAGCGTGCGGAAAGCGTAAAACATCCGTGAACGGAGGAAATGAATGCGCCGCTATCATCACCTTGTCGAAGGAGTTCTCCAGCCGGAGGAGATAGACAATTTGCAACGGATTTTCGATGTAATGATCGCTCAGCCGTGGTTCGCTTTGAACGAATTCAACCGCGAGGCTTTCGCTGCGGAACTTATCAAGCTTTACCGCAGCGGAGTGGTTGATTTCGCCAAACTTCACCAGCTTGCGGGCTTGGCGGCCATCCGCTCGTTCAGCAGAGACATGCCGGAGGAAGAGCGGAAAGCTCTGGGTCTTCTCTATGAACCACCACTTGACCAGCACTGAGATCAAGAGGTCTTAAGCCCAAAGAAACCGCGACAGCGTGAACGAGAAATGGATTGTCCGGTGCGCGGGAATAGGGCTTGTCGTCCGATGGGCCACGCATAGGGGAGCGCTCATCCCAAAGGAAAGATCGCGCTACCCTTGCGGGCCGCTCATCAACCTGCTTCGGATAGCGCTTTCAGAGAAAGTGGAAGACGGAAAGGGTGTCTTCCTTTGCTAAACGATCTCAGTAAAAGATTGTTCCCTTGAAGTCCAAAGTGAACATTGCGAAAGAGCCTGCAAGGATCGCGCGGGTAGAGTAAATCAAGCCCAGGCAGTACCATTGCTTTGGCGTTTCCTGTTTCTTTGGAACAAATAGACCGCAAGTACAATTCATTCGCATCGGCCGCGACTGACAGAAAATGTCCGAGTCCCGGCAATTCGCTGCGAGGTGGTCATGAGCGACTATCAGATGGATGACAAAAGTGCGGTCGTTGAACCTTCGAAACCACGGATACTGGAAATCCTCGGGCCTGGCCTGATCACCGGCGCCTCCGACGATGACCCAAGTGGGATCGCGACCTACTCGCAGGCAGGCGCGCAATTTGGTTACATTACGAGTTGGACGCTCGTCCTCACCTATCCGCTGATGGTTGCCATACAGATGATCAGCGCCCGCATAGGCCGCACCACCGGCCGCGGTTTGGCCGGAAGCATGGCGAAGTGCTATCCGCGCTGGGTTGGGGTTGGTATCACTGTCCCTCTTCTGATTGCCAATGTCATTAATCTGGGCGCAGATCTCGGTGCAATGGGAGATGCGGCCCATCTGCTGCTGAGCGGCAATTCGCTGATCTACGTCGCGGGCTTCGGCGTGCTCTGTATCCTTCTGCAGGTTCTCCTCAAATACAAGCGCTATGTAGCCGTCCTAAAATGGTTGAGCCTCGCGCTTCTGTCCTACATCGCGACCCTTTTCGTGGTGCATGTTGATTGGTCGACCTTCACCCGCGGACTTCTGCTGCCGACCTTCAAGGCCGACCCGAACTATTGGTCCATGATCGTCGCGATCTTTGGAACGACGATCAGCCCCTATTTGTTTTTCTGGCAGGCCTCTCAGGAGGCCGAAGACTTAAAGGAAAAGCCGCGAGAGGAAGCGCTCGTGAAGCATCCCCAAGAAGCGAAAAGGGCGGATACGCGCATCACGCTGGATACGTTCATTGGCATGGCGGCATCCAATATCGTCGCACTGGCTATCATGACCACGACCGCAGCCACGCTGAACAAGGCAGGTGTGACAAATATCGAGAGTTCCGTCGATGCAGCGAAAGCGATCGAACCGCTGGCCGGTCATTTTGCCAAGATCGTCTTTGCCGCAGGCATTATCGGAACCGGCCTTCTGGCCGTGCCCGTCCTCGCCGGTTCGGCCGCTTACGCGGTCGGGGAGGCGGCCCGATGGAAAGTTGGGCTGTCGCGCGAGCCGAGCGAGGCCAAGGCGTTTTATACGACGGTGGGCTTGGCGACCATGGTTGGCATGTTGCTCAACTTTACGCCCATCCCGCCGATGAAAGCGCTGTTCTGGAGCGCCGTCATCAATGGTGTCGTCGCCGTTCCCGTTATGGTGATCCTTATGTTGATTGCCTCCAATCGACAGCTGATGAAGCAGTTCGCTATCCGTGGCGGATTGAAAGCACTGGGATGGATCGCATGCGCTGCGATGTTTGCCGCGGTAATCGGCATGGCCTTTACCGCATTTTTCTAAGGTCAGACGGGAACCAAATGTCCGACTGTCTGTTCGGGGACGAGACCGAAGAGGTCTCATGGTCAACATGATTTCGCCCATACATAATGGAGGACCCAAATGGCATCCGAGAAGACTTTGAACGATCTCTTTCTGGAAACGTTGAAAGACATCTATTACGCCGAGAAACAAATTCTTCGGGCATTGCCGAAGATGGCGCGCGCGGCTCAGGCTGAAGAAGGCAAGCAAGGATTTCTTCATCATCGCGATGAGACTCAAGGTCATGTCGAACGACTGGAGCAGGTATTCGAGATGCTGGGAAAGCCGGCGCGGGGAAAGACTTGCGAGGCAATCCAGGGCATCCTCGCCGAGGCCGACGAGATCACGGAGGAATTCAAAGGGACGCCAGCACTCGATGCGGGCCTGATTTCCTCAGCGCAAGCTGTCGAGCACTATGAAATCGCCCGCTATGGAACACTCATCGAATGGGCGAAACAACTTGGGCTCAAGGACGCGGTATCTCTTCTGCAGCAGACACTGAGCGAAGAGAAGGCCACAGACCAGAAGCTGACGAAACTGGCGGAAACTGCAGCAAACGCGAAGGCCAGGAAAGCAGCGTAGAGCGGCGCCTGGTTTCTATTTTCCGGTGCGTCGCGAAAGCGACGCACCTTCAGACTTGCCCGGAACATTGCTAGCGGGAAGCGGTTTGGCTTTAATCCGATACGGACGCCGCAAAGGCCGTCAAGCAGATCGTCCGCGGCTTCTGGCAAGGCAATGACAGGAGAAGATGATGAACAGCAGACCACCACCGGTTCCGGAGGAAAATCGAAGCGACAAGGGTGTCGGCGACCATGCCAAACCGTCGCTATCCGATCCCCATAAGCCTGATATGTCCGTCGATCCCGACAAGATGGGTCAGCAGGGAAATAGCCGGATCAACACAAGCCATCAGGGCCACCAACAGGACCGATAGGAGGTGCCGATGTCCACCTCGACCAAAACACCGGCCAGCATTCGCCAGGGCGGTCCGGGAGCCTCCCATGAAAATGCGAAGGCGCCCTTGAACATTCCCAAGCCACCGGCCGAGCCCGATGCGCGAGACCGCAGCAAGGTTTCCGGTGGCGGTGGCGAACGCGATCGTCATCATGGCCACGATCCCAAGCGGAAGGGTGGCAAGTAGGCGAATTGCCGCTTTCGCCGAACAGAATCGGTCGGCCATTGCTTCCAAGCCGTTACTGCCGCCTGCCGACTGCACATCGGGACGCCAGTCGCGGCAGTGCGGAGTTTAAGCGGACAACGTTTGAACTTTCACGCCCGCTGCAAAATTCAGACGGAACATTAAGCCGCCGCTGCGGTTAGAGGACTTGCCGTTCCGACAAGGCCATTCCGACAAGAATGTCACTCCGACCGGAGCCTGTGAAAGGATTACCATGATGCATATCAGCAGTTTCAAGGACATGTATCTTGCCGAACTTCAGGAGCTTGTCAGTGTCGAAACGCAGTTGACGCAATCTTTGTTGCGAATGGCCGAGATTGCGTCGCATCCGAGCTTGAAGAATGCGCTGGTCCACCATCGTGCCCAAACCGAGGTTCAGAAAGACCGCCTCGTGTCACTCGTGCGCAAGCACGGTGCCGACCCATCCGCCCATACGGATCAGGCGATGCAGGCGCTGATCCACGAGACCGAAAAAATGGTTTCCGTCCTGACGGGCGACGATTTGCGTGACGCGGGTCTTCTCGCCTCTGCCCAGAGGCTGGAGCATTACGAGATAGCGGCATATGGCACGGCTGCTGCGCTGGCCGGTCAATTGGGTTTGCGCGAAGATCAGGAGATCCTGCACAGGAGTCTCGAAGAGGAGAAGCAGACCGACATTCTGCTGACCCGACTGGCTAAAGGAGAAATAAATCGGGATGCGCTGGCCGCCTGACGGGACCCTCTCAGGGAAATCGGCCAAACCGTCGCCGCTTGGATGATGACCGTTGGGCCATGGACAATTTGAGTGCAGAGACGAATCGACAGCTGCCATTTGAAAGGAGCTTTCCATGAAGCACCATGCTCTTCAAGAGATTCGGACCGTCGCCAACGTCAATCTCGAATACCCGCACGCGTTGCCGGTGACCCGCCGCGAACGTCTCAAACGCTGGGCGGAACTCCTCGAACGCTGTGGAGGCCTGGCACTCTCAACTCTGCATGAGACGGAGTTTCAACCGGCCAAGGAGCGTGCGCTCATGCGCGCCGACAATTCGCCGCTGTCGGTGGCGTTTGCCGACCCGGTCCTGAGAGCGGCGGGGCTGTCGGACGACAGCTATGGTGAAACCAGGCGCTTCTTTGAGCTGAGTGATAACCAGTTGCATCAGCTCGTCTGCCATTGCCATTTCGGGACGACGGTGAATGCCTCCACGGCCGCTCGCTATGTCCGTTCGCTGATCGCGGCAGGTGATCGACCAGGTATACTGGCCCGGCTGCGCAACGTGTTTCGGCGATAGGAGCCCTTTGGGTCAAATCATGATCGATGCACCGGCCGAGGAGAGGCCGGAACGCCATCGCGATGCCGTAACGATGTTGCGGTCGGCACATGCCGCTCTAAATTGGACAGGGTGCCGTTATATCCGGCATTGCCTGATACTGCGGAGCTGATCGCTCGCACCACCTGATGATCCCTG
Source organism: Rhizobium sp. UFLA01-1127 (assembly GCF_059803845.1). Classification (NCBI taxonomy): domain Bacteria; kingdom Pseudomonadati; phylum Pseudomonadota; class Alphaproteobacteria; order Hyphomicrobiales; family Rhizobiaceae; genus Rhizobium; species Rhizobium sp. UFLA01-1127. The sequence continues at coordinate 20,952 of NZ_JAUQTZ010000062.1, forward strand.
GAGCGCTTCCGCCTTTCTTCGAATCGCGAAAGCGCTCTATGTTCTTGTTTCTTTGCGCATTCCGGACGGAAATCGCACTTTTCGTGGAAATGCTAGATCACGCCTTTCTTCAGGATGAAGTTCCCATAGGGGCGGGATTCGGCCGTCTGGATCACTGCAAATGCTCGCATTGCGATAGGATAATAGGCGAACCTTTCGACAGGCTGGCTGACGATCGCACGTCCCTCTGCTTGGGAGCAGGCGGCGACGACATCTTTATGCACTTCCAGCAACTCACCTGGCGCGTCGGCGGCCTCCATGTGCATGAGCGGCGCTTCAACGAACGTATCCAAAGGCATCATCTGAAGGATTCCACGCACCGCAGTCGGCGCATCGATGCCTTCCAAGATGAGGAGCTTTGCGCTGGTCGTGTGAGCCGCTACGCGGAAGCCCGAGAAATTTCGATCTACGATCGCCAATTCGTCGCCGTGACCCATGGAGGCCAGAATCCATAATAGGTCGGCCGTAATGAACGGCGGAACGCCCTTCAGCATGACAATTCCCTCCCAGGAGATCATCTCCGCCAAGAACGATAGTCAGAAAAAAACGATTGCGCAAACGTTTCGATGACGCTAGCGTGGCCATGTTAGCGGATCCTGGGAGGCCTCCTGGAGGTTGGAATTCCGCTTGGGAGGATACTTTGAAAAGCCTGCTTGTTGCGCTGCTGGCGAGAGCCGGAGTGCGCTCATGACGACCATTTCCGCGGTGGCAAAGGCGGCCGGAGTTTCGGTCTCCACGGTTTCGCACGTTCTCAACAAAACGCGCTACGTCTCGCCCGAGAAGGTGAAACTGGTGATGGATACCGTGGAGGCGATTGGTTATATCCCCAATGCCCTCGCTCGTTCGCTCAAACTTTCCTCCACGGGTACCATCGGCCTCGCGATATCGGCGATTTCGAATCCTTACTTCAGCGACATTATCTGCGCGATCGAAGCCGAATGTTCCAAGCGGGGCTTGATCGTATTCCTGTGTGACACGCAGGATGATCCGGATCGAGAGCTGGAGCTGGTCCAGCATCTGCATCAACGCCGCGTCGACGGGATCATTCTTGCTGCCTCGGGCGATCCTAAGAGATCGCTGGATTACCTCATCGAATCCGATCTTCCCTGTGTGCTTGTTGACCGGCTGTCCGATAGCCGTTTCGACCAGGTCGGGACCGATAACGTCGCTGCCATTCGCACGCTCGTCGATCATCTCGTGGCGCTCCGTCATAAGAGAGTCGGGATCATTCTTGGGCAGCCCGGTTTTGCGACGACCGTGGAGCGCATGAATGCCTTTCGGGCCGCAATGACGGAAAAAGGAATAGAGGTGCCGGACGACTTGATCAGCGACAGCAATAACAACACCGCCGACGCCACTGCTTCGACGCACCGTCTGCTCGAATTGAAGGAGCCGCCGACAGCCATTCTTGCATCGAACAATCTCACGATGATCGGGGCCATGAGGGCCATCCGGGAACGGAAACTTCGGGTTCCCGCAGATATTTCCGTTCTCGGGATCGATGATTTCGAGTGGGCGGATTATTTCGAACCGCGCCTGACACTGATGGCTCAGCCTTGCGATGAGATCGGCCGGAAGGCGGCGGACTTGCTGATCGAGCGGATAGGCAACAAGCGCCGCCCCTGCCAAACCGTTCGATTGTCGCCGGTTTTGCGGTTGCGTGAATCGTGTGGAGAGGCAGCATGAGTAAGGTTGTTCTTTCAGCGAAAGGCGTCGTCAAGCGCTTCGGCGGGGTTCAGGCGTTGCGCGGGGTGGATTTCGAACTGAAGGTCGGCGAAATCCACGCGCTGCTCGGCGAAAACGGTGCCGGAAAATCCACGCTGATGAACCTGTTGTCCGGTGTGCATAGGCCGGACGAGGGGGAGATTTTCATCGACGGTAAACCGGCGCGATTTCACGGCCCCCGTGATGCACAGGCAGCAGGCATCGCAACGATCTTCCAGGAACTGGACCTCGTTCCGAGCCTGAGCGTGGCCGCCAATCTCTTTCTCGGGCACGAGCTTGTTCATCCGCATGGAATGCTCGACAGCAAGGCAATGCTGCACGAGGCGCGCAAAAGACTGGAAGCGATCGATCGATCCATCGATCCAACCCAGCTCGTAAGCGACCTTTCTATCGGCCAGCGCCAGGTCGTCGCCATTGTCAAGGCGCTTTCCTACGCATCGAAGGCCCTCATCATGGATGAGCCGACGGCCGCCTTGACCGTTGGCGAAGTGGATCGATTGTTCGACATCATGCGTGGCCTGGCGTCCTCTGGCGTTGGTATCGTCTATATCTCGCACCGTCTTGAGGAGGTTCCCCAGATCGCTCATCGCGTAACAGTCATGCGCGACGGCAAGGTGGCTGGCGTCACACAGCCGGATGCGCCGCAGGCCGAGCTGGTGCAGCTTCTCGTCGGGCGTCCCTTGAACGAGCTTTATCCGCGCCGCGCAGACGGTGTCGGTGACGTCTTTCTGCAGCTGCGGCAGGCTTCCTTCCACCCGCATCGCGCCTCTCCCGGCTGGCAGGCGCCGGTCAAAGTCGATCTGGATGTTCGGCGTGGCGAAATCGTCGGGCTCGCTGGCGTTATGGGGGCCGGTCGAACCGAGCTTTTGAGTGCTCTCTACGGAGCAGGCGTGCCGGGCTATTGGCGGGGCGAGATCGTGGTTGGCGGCCGGCCGGCCAAGCTCACATCGATCGCGGCTGCGCGCAGGGCAGGGCTGGCATTCGTAACGGACGACCGGCGCGGGGCCGGTCTCATGCTGCGCATGTCGGTGGGCCTCAATTTGGTCATGTCGGTCATCCGCCGGATATCGCCACATGGCTTGCTGTCGGCACGACGCCAAGAGGATGCGATCAAGAGGTCTTTCGGCCAATTCGACATCCGTCCAAAGAATCCCGCTATCGCGGTCGGAGCCCTCTCAGGGGGAAATCAACAGAAGGTAGTCCTTGCAAAGGAAGTGCTGGGCAATCCGCGTCTTTTGCTTCTCGATGAGCCGACGCGCGGCGTCGACGTCGGCGCAAAGGGGGAAATCTACACCCGTTTGCGTAAGCTCGCTTCCGAGGGACTGGGGATCCTTGTCGCTTCGAGCGAAATGCCTGAGCTGATCGGCCTGTGCGATCGAATAGTGGTTTTGCGCAACGGCTGCAGCGTTGCTGAGTTTTCTGGCGGCGTCGGCGAACATGAAGTCCTGGCGGCCGCCAACGGGAGGGAGGCCTGATGTCCGAACAGCAAATTACGTCCAGTCCAGCGATTCAGCCTGCCAGGCGCATTGATCCGCTGGCGGTGATGGTCCGCTTCCAAAGCTTGATCGGCCTTATCTTGGTCTTCGCCGGCGGCATCGTTTTCTCGCCGCGTCGGCATGGTGTCATCCTGTTTCTTCAACCCGACAACATCGCCAATATCGTCCGTGCGGTGTCCGAAACCGGCATCATCGCGATTGGAATGACGTTCGTAATCATCACTGCCGGGATTGATCTCTCGGTCGGGGCGACGCTTAGTCTTGCGAGCGTCGTGACGGCAACGCTGATGGTCTCGAGCGGTTTCGGGCTCGTTACGACCGTCCTGGCAGTCCTGCTGATGGGCACGTGTTTCGGGTTGGTTCAGGGAGCGATTTCAAGCAAGTTTCGGCTTGAGGCATTTATTGTCACCCTTGCCGGTTTGCAGGCAGCTCGCGGACTTGCTCTCGTCGTATCGGGCAATCAGTATATCAACATCTCCTACGGCGACGGCCCTGGTCTCGCTCCACCGATTTTTGCCATTCTGGGCGGCCGGCTGTTCGGCAACGTCGTGCCGGTGGCCACGATCGTCTTTCTGATCTTTGCCTGTGTCGCTACGCTCGTGCTGAACACGACCAGGTTCGGCCGCTATGTCTATGCCGTCGGCGGAAACGAGCGTGCCGCGCGCATCTCAGGCGTTCCGGTCTCGGTCATCAAGATCGCCGTCTACGCCATCACCGGCTTTGCGTCCGCGCTGGCTGGCATCGTTCATGCAGGGCAGTTCAATTTCGGAAGTGCCAATGACGGGACCGGATACGAACTGACGGCCATTGCGGCTGTCGTCATTGGAGGAACCAGCCTTTTCGGCGGTTCCGGTTCAATGGTCGGAACAATCGCCGGCACGATCATGCTGGGGGCTTTGGCCAATATTCTTCAGCTCAACAACATTACGCCAGCCACGCAGTTGCTCGCTACGGCGGCAATCATCGTTCTGGCGGCAGTCCTTCAATCCCTCGTTCGTCGCCGCGAAGGATTGGGCAGGTAGTGTGGCGGCATCTCCCGAAAGGTGGATTCGGGATCAATGTGGAGGAGACACCAATGACACAGAATGCATTTCGACTATCGAATGCCTGGCGTATGGCATTTCTGGCCGGTTCTTGCCTTGGGATTGCCAGCGTAGCCCAGGCTGCCGATCCACTGGTGAAGGCTTGTGCCAAGAATGGCGAATTCGTGATCGGCTTCTCGCAGGCAAACAATGCGGAACCCTACCGCCAGCATGTCAACGATGAACTGCAGGCAGCTGCCAAGGCAGTTCCGCAGTTTACGCTGCAGATTGCCGACGGGGCGGGCAACGTCAACACTCAGACATCGCAGGTCGACAATTTCATCACCCAAAAGGTTGACCTGCTGTTGATCTCGCCTTTCGAGGCGGCTCCGCTCACACCGGCCGTCAAGCGGGCGATGGACGCGGGCATTCCCGTGATCGAGCTCGATCGCAAGACGAACGGCGAAGCTGGCAAGGATTACACGGCTTTCATCGGCGGAGACAACTACAAGATCGCGTTGGCCGCGGGTCAATATACAAGCAAGACACTTCTGCCGGATGGCGGCGAGACGGCAGTGCTTGAAGGGCTGCCGAGTTCAACGCCTGCCGTCGAGCGACTGAATGGCTTTAAGGATGGCGTGAAAGCCAATCCCAAGATCCAGATCGTTGCGGAACAGGCGGCTGACTGGCTGCCGGATAAAGCGCAGACGGCGTTCGCTGCCATGCTGCAGGCCCATCCGGATATCAAGATGGTCTATGCGAGCAACGATATGATGGCGGCGGGCGCCCTGCTGGCTGCGAAGGGTGCCGGAAAGAGCGTGAAGATCATCGGCACCGATGGCTTGCCGGGTCCGGCTGGCGGGATTGAAGCGGTCGCAAAGGGAGACTGGTCCGCGACGTTCACATATCCGACAGGGGCAAAGGAAGCGATCGACATGGCAAAGTCGATGTTGCTGGACTGTGCAACATCAGTACCTGCAACGGTGACGGTCGACACGACCGCTATCACGCCCGATAATGCGAAGCAGATGATGGGCAAGTAGAACTCTTCAGCCCAATCCGGCTGGACACAAGATCCAGCCGGATTGGGCACATCGCATGGCGACCGATGTCGGTGCCTCTCGCCTGGACCCGGACGAAAGAAGCCCGCCGGCTATTTCGAGTTGTCATGTTGTCGTTTCGGATCAAGTTAAGGCTCCATCCCTATGCTTTTTACGCAATTCCGGACGGAAAATCGCTGCGCATTTTTCTGGAATGCTCTCGGCAGTTAACGAGACCTGTCCGTGTGGGAGAAGGATAACTGCATATGGATCTTTACCGACCTATGGCTATTCGGGGCATACCTTAATGCCTACTCAGCGATCGGGAGCCGAGATGCGGGTCGGCTCGATCAGTGAAAAATGAGTTTTTTCTCTGGAGTATCGATGAGCGTGTTTGGTTTCGCAAACTCGGTCAGACTGACATGGTCTAAAATGCCGACGTGCGATCCTTTCACCGTGACGCCATATGCCTTCAGCACTGAAAATGCCCGCGATAGATTTTCGGGTGTCATTCCGAGGCGGGATGCCAGAAGCCGCTTTTCGACGCCGACGTCCACCGATCCGCTGCCTCCTTGTTCCTTTTCGGCCTGCAAAAGCCAGTTTGCCAAGCGCTCCGCGCCTGAACGCAGTTTCTGGTTTTTCAGATCCTTGATCGCGCGGCGATAACCCTTAGCCAGCTCCATGACGATTGCGCGGGCGAAGGAGGGGTCCGTCTGCATCGCATGATGTATCCGTGCGGCAGGAATCATGAGAATGCTGGAAGACGCCAGGGTTCGAGCGGATTGCAGGCAGACATCGTCATTGAGCACCGCCGCCAGAATGAAGACGCCGACTGGAGCTACAATGTCCAAGGTCGTTTCCCGAGAGCCGGTGCCGGCGAACATTTCAACCAGCCCATCCACCAGGATGTACAGAAAGTCAGCCGGCTCGCTCTCACGAATCAACACGACACTTTGCGGAAAGCGTTGCAGGAAACTGGCCTCCATAAGCGAATGAAACGTGTCATCCTGTATGGGTGCGAAGAGGCCCAGATTTCGAATTGCGGCGGTACTATCAGGTCTCACGGGAAGGCCTCCTGTCAATCGTTGACGTATTTGTATTTCATAATTGAAATTTATCAATCCAACAGTATAAATTTGTCAATTTCCTCGAAATGTATTGGGCATATTTCGTCGATATTCTTCTCAATATTTGGCTGCATTTCGTATCGTCAAATTCTTTTGACTAAAATCAAAGTCGCCTCCGGCATTCGCAGTTATTCCCGATTTCGAGACTGAAGAAGGACCATCCCTCGTCACGAATGGAATTTCGCCATGCCTGTTCACCAAGAGATTGATATCAAGGCTCAGCGCACTGCCCTGACCGCAAGCACGGTCGCCTTTACGATATGTTTCGCAGCCTGGACCATTTTCGCCATCATCGGTATTCGAATTCGGGACGAGCTCGGGCTCACCGAAACCGAATTCGGCCTTCTGGTCGGCACGCCTATTCTTACCGGCTCGTTGATTCGCGTCATACTCGGCATCTGGACCGATCTTTATGGCGGGCGCATCGTCCTTGTTGGCACCATGCTTGCCGCTGCCGCGGCGACTTTCTTGCTGACCTATGCGCACACATATCCGCAAATGCTTCTCGCGGCTCTCGGTGTCGGCATTGCAGGCGGTTCGTTTGCCGTCGGGGTAGCCTACGTGTCGCGATGGTATCCGCCCGGCAAGCAAGGCACGGCGCTCGGAATCTTCGGGGCCGGCAACGTCGGTTCGGCCGTCACCAAGTTTCTCGCACCGCTGGTCCTGGTGGCCTGGGGCTGGCATGCAGTTGCAGAGATCTGGGCGGCCGGTCTGGTCGTCACCGCGATCTTCTTCTGGTTCACGACGAAAGACGATCCCATCCATGCCGAACGCCGCCGCACCGGCCAAAGGCCGAAGAGCGCATGGCTCGAACTCGAACCCTTAAAGAATGTGCAGGTCTGGCGCTTCTCGCTCTATTACTTCGTTGTCTTCGGCGCCTTTGTCGCCCTTGCGCTGTGGCTGCCGCAATATCTGATCAATGTCTACGGGCTGGATATTCGCACCGCCGGCATGATTGCCGCCTTCTTCTCCGTGCCAGCCAGTCTTTTCCGCGCCTATGGCGGCCATCTGTCGGATGTCTACGGCGCACGCCGCGTGCTCTACTGGACGTTTTTGGTGTCCATCGTCGCCACCTTCATCCTTGCCTATCCGCCGGCCGATTACGCGGTCAGAACACTCAACGGCCCTGCCACCTTCCACGTCGAAATGGGGCTGGTAGGCTTCACCGTCGTCCTCTTCGTCCTCGGCTTCTTCATGGCGCTGGGCAAAGCCGCCGTCTACAAGCACATTCCGGCCTATTATCCGGACCATGTCGGCGCCGTCGGCGGACTGGTCGGGATGATCGGCGGTCTCGGCGGATTCCTGCTCCCGATCCTCTTCGGTGTTCTGCTCGATCTCACCGGCCTGTGGACCAGCTGCTTCATGGCGCTCTTCCTGCTGGTCTCGGTCGCGCTTGTCTGGATGCATGTGGCCATCCGTCAGATGGAGCGCCGCGCGGTGGGAAAGACGCTCGAAGCGCTGCCGCTCTTCCCGGAAATGCAAGGCATGCCGGCACCGAAGGTCGAGCCCCGCCGCAGCGATGCGGTGCTTACGGACTGGCGTCCGGAAGATCCGGCCTTCTGGGCGGAAAAGGGCAGCCGCATCGCGCGGCGCAATCTCTGGCTTTCGATTCCGGCGCTGCTTCTCTCCTTCGCCATATGGCAGGTCTGGTCCGTGGTCGTCGCGAAGCTGCCGCTCGTCGGCTACACGTTCACCACCGATCAGCTCTTCTGGCTGGCTGCTCTTCCCGGCATTTCCGGTGCGACCTTCCGGATCTTCTATTCCTTCATGGTGCCGATTTTCGGCGGGCGGCTGTGGACGACGCTGACGACCTGGTCGCTGATCATTCCTGCCGTCGGCATCGGCTTTGCGGTGCAGAACCCGACCACGCCCTACATCGTGTTCCTTCTTCTTGCCCTGCTTTGCGGCTTTGGCGGCGGTAATTTCGCCTCGTCGATGTCCAACATCTCCTTCTTCTTTCCGAAGTCGGAAAAGGGCAATGCGCTGGCCCTCAATGCCGGCCTCGGCAATCTCGGCGTGAGCGTCGTCCAGTTCATCGTTCCGCTGGTCATCACCGCCGGCATCTTCGGCCGGTTCGGCGGCGATCCGGTGATGACGAAAGCGGCGGCCGGCAGCGCTCCGCTCTGGCTGCAGAATGCCGGCTTCTTCTTCGTGCCCTTCATCGCGATCTCGGCTTTCGCCTGCTGGTTCGGGATGAACGACATCGCTTCGGCAAAGGCTTCCTTCGCCGAGCAGGCGGTCATCTTTCGGCGCCGGCACAATTGGATCATGTGCTGGCTCTATACCGGGACCTTCGGCTCCTTCATCGGCTATTCGGCGGGCTTTCCACTGCTTGCCAAGACGCTGTTTCCCGATATCAACGCGCTGCAATTCGCCTTCCTCGGTCCGCTGGTTGGAGCATTGTCGCGCTCGGGAACCGGCTGGCTTGCCGACCGCTTCGGCGGCGCGCGGGTCACCTTCTGGGTCTTCGTGCTGATGATGGCCGGTGCCGGCGGCGTCCTCTGGTTCATCGCGACCAAGGATCAGCCAGGAGCCTTCTGGGGCTTCTTCCTCTCCTTCCTCGTTCTCTTCTTCGCAACCGGCGTCGGTAATGCTTCGACCTTCCAGATGATCCCGGCGATCATGGGCAAGGAAATGATCCGGCTGATGCCGGATGCGACGCCCGAAGCCCGCCGCCTGGAGGCGGAAAAGGAATCCGCTGCGATCACCGGCTTTACCTCGGCGATTGCTGCCTTCGGCGCCTTCTTCATTCCGATGGGCTACGGGCTTTCGATCACCTTTACCGGCGGGCCGCAGGCGGCACTGTCGGCCTTCCTCATCTTCTACGTGACCTGTCTCGTCCTCACCTGGGCCGCCTATACCCGCAAGGGCGGCCTTCTCCACGACGTCGAGCGCAACAAGCAAGGCACCATCGGCAAGGCCGCGGCGGCCGAATAAGACCAGGAGAACCACATGTCTCATTTCCTCGACCGGCTCACCTTCTTTCGAAAGAATGTCGGTCAGTTTTCCAATGGCCACGGCATCGTTACCAGCGAGGATCGCTCCTGGGAGGATGGCTATCGCAAACGCTGGCAGCACGACAAGATCGTCCGCTCGACCCATGGCGTGAACTGTACGGGTTCCTGCTCGTGGAAGATCTATGTGAAGGGCGGCATCGTCACCTGGGAGACGCAGCAGACGGACTATCCGCGCACACGGCCGGACCTGCCGAACCATGAACCGCGCGGCTGCGCGCGGGGCGCCTCCTATAGCTGGTATCTTTATTCCGGCGCGCGCGTGAAATACCCGATGATCCGCGGACGGCTCCTGAAGCTTTGGCGCAAGGCGCGGAAAACCCTGTCGCCGGTCGCAGCCTGGGCGTCGATCGTCGAGGATGCCGAAAAGCGCAAATCCTACATCTCCATCCGCGGCCATGGCGGCTTTGTACGGGCGAACTGGGACGAGGTGACGGAAATCGTTGCTGCCGCCAACGCTTACACGATCAAGGCGCATGGGCCGGACCGCATCATCGGCTTCTCGCCGATCCCGGCCATGTCGATGGTCTCCTATGCGGCGGGCGCGCGTTATCTCTCGCTCATTGGCGGCGTATGCATGTCCTTCTATGATTGGTATTGCGACCTGCCGCCGGCAAGCCCGCAAACCTGGGGCGAGCAGACGGACGTGCCGGAAAGCGCCGACTGGTACAATGCCGGCTTCATCATCGTCTGGGGTTCGAACGTGCCGCAGACGCGCACGCCGGATGCGCATTTCTATACCGAAGTCCGCTACAAGGGCACAAAGAGCGCCGTCGTCAGCCCCGACTATGCCGAGGCGACGAAATTCGCCGACATCTGGCTGAACCCGAAGCAGGGAACGGATGCGGCGCTGGCGCTCGCCATGGGCCATGTGATCCTGCGCGAATATTACCTCGAGCGGTCGGTTGCCTATTTCGAGGATTATGCCCGCCGCTACACCGATATGCCGTTCCTCGTGCGGCTCGTGGAGCGCGACGGGCGGCTGGTTCCCGAGCGCCTGCTCCGGGCTTCCGAGCTGGAGGGTGCGCTTGGCGAAGCCAACAATCCGGAATGGAAGACCGTCGCGATCGACGAGAAGACGGGCGAACTGGTCGCTCCTCTCGGTTCCGTCGGCTATCGCTGGGGAGAAACGGCCAAGTGGAACCTCGAAGAGAAGGACGGCCACGGCCGTAACAGCTCTCTCAAGCTCTCGCTTGCGGGCGAGGGTGCCGAGATCGCGGCAGTCGATTTTCCCTATTTCGGCGGCCGCGCCACGGAGCATTTCGTGGCGACCGGGCATAGCGAAATTCTGACCCGCAATATCCCTGTCCGGACGATATCAGGCACCGATGGCGCGCCCATCAAGGTCGTGACCGTCTACGATCTGATGATGGCGAATTACGGCCTCGATCGCGGCTTCGGTGGCGAAAACGTTGCCCGTGATTACGATGAGAATGTGCCGTTCACGCCCGCCTGGGCGGAGCACATCACCGGCGTCAAGCGCGATGCGATCATCACCGTCGCCCGGGAATTTGCGACCAATGCCGAGAAGACCAATGGCCGCTCGATGATCATCATCGGCGCCGGCATAAACCATTGGTACAACATGGACATGAACTATCGCGGCGTGATCAACCTCCTCGTCTTCTGCGGGGCGATCGGTCAGTCCGGCGGCGGCTGGTCGCACTATGTCGGGCAGGAGAAACTGCGGCCGCAGACCGGCTGGACGCCGCTTGCCTTCGGGCTCGACTGGTCTCGTCCGCCGCGCCACCAAAACTCGACGTCGTTCTTCTACGCTCATACCGACCAGTGGCGCTACGAGACGCTGACGGCGGCCGAAATCCTGTCGCCGACGGCGCCGGAAGGCGATTGGGAAAGCAGTTTCATCGACTACAATGTCCGCGCCGAGCGCATGGGCTGGCTGCCGTCGGCCCCGCAGCTGAAGGTCAATCCGCTTTCGGTTGCGGAAAAGGCGAAGGCGGCCGGCCTGGAGCCGAAGGACTATGTTGCGAAGGCCCTGAAATCCGGCGAGCTCGAGCTTTCGTGCGAAGACCCGGACGATCCGGCCAACTGGCCGCGCAACATGTTCGTCTGGCGCTCGAACCTGCTCGGCTCTTCCGGCAAGGGGCACGAATACTTCCTGAAGCACCTGCTCGGCACCGAAAACGGCGTCATGGGCAAGGATCTCGGACCGGAAGGCGCTGTCCGCAACAAGGAGGTCGTCTGGCACGACGAGGCGCCGCGCGGCAAGCTCGACCTTTTGGTGACCCTGGATTTCCGCATGTCGACCACATGCGTCTATTCCGACATCGTCTTGCCGACCGCCACCTGGTACGAGAAGAACGACCTCAACACCTCGGATATGCATCCCTTCATCCATCCGCTGTCGGCTGCGGTCGATCCGGCCTGGGAAGCGCGTTCCGACTGGGACATCTACAAGGGGATCGCCGAGGCCTTTTCGCGCGTTGCACCGGAAGTGCTCGGTGTAGAACAGGATGTCGTGCTGACGCCTATTCAGCACGACAGCGCCGGAGAGATGGCGCAGCCCTTCGACGTCAAGGACTGGAAACGCGGCGAGATCGAACCTGTTCCCGGCCGCAGCATGCCCTCCGTCGCCGTCGTCGAGCGTGATTATCCGAACATCCATGCCCGCTTTACCGCACTCGGACCGCTGATGACCTCCATCGGCAATGGCGGCAAGGGCATCAACTGGAAGACCGAGCACGAAGTGGCGGCACTTGCCGCGCTGAACGGCGTCCATCGGAATGGTGCGGCAAAGGGTCTTGCGAAAATCGAGACCGACATCGATGCCGCGGAGGTCATTCTGATGCTTGCGCCGGAGACCAACGGCGAAGTGGCGGTGAAGGCTTGGGAAGCCCTGTCGAAGGCGACCGGGCGCGACCACGCGCATCTCGCCCTTCCCAAGGAAGACGAGAAGATCCGCTATCGCGATATCCAGGCGCAGCCGCGCAAGATCATCTCGTCGCCCACGTGGTCCGGCATCGAGAGCGAGAAGGTCTGCTACAATGCCGGCTATACGAACGTCCACGAGCTGATCCCCTGGCGCACGCTCACGGGCCGCCAGCAGCTCTATCAGGATCATCTCTGGATGCGGGCTTTCGGCGAAGGTCTCGTCACCTGGAAGCCGCCGGTCGATTTAAAGGCGATCGGCGTGGTCAAGGATCGCCATCCGAACGGCAACAAGGAAATCGTTCTCAATTTCCTGACGCCGCACCAGAAGTGGGGCATCCATTCCACCTACACCGACAATCTCCTGATGCTGACGCTGAACCGGGGCGGGCCGGTCGTCTGGATTTCGGAGACGGATGCGAAGTCGGCGGGCATCGTCGACAACGACTGGGTCGAAGTCTTCAACGCCAATGGTGCGCTGACGGCCCGCGCCGTCGTTTCGCAGCGCATCAAGCAGGGCATGGCGCTGATGTACCACGCCCAGGAGAAGATCATCAACACCCCCGGCTCGGAACTGACCGGCAACCGCGGCGGCATCCATAATTCGGTGACCCGCACCGTCCTGAAGCCGACCCATATGATCGGCGGTTATGCCCAGCTTGCCTACGGTTTCAACTATTACGGCACCGTCGGCTCCAACCGCGATGAGTTCGTCGTCGTGCGCAAGATGTCCAAGGTCGATTGGCTGGAAGAGCCGCTTGCAACCAATGCTCAGAAGGAGGCTGCAGAATGAAGATCCGTGCCCAGATTGCGATGGTTCTCAACCTCGATAAATGTATTGGCTGCCATACCTGTTCTGTGACCTGCAAGAATGTCTGGACCAGCCGCGAGGGCGTCGAATATGCCTGGTTCAACAATGTCGAAACC